>PGXB01000061.1 GCA_002838945.1 candidate division Zixibacteria bacterium HGW-Zixibacteria-1 | reverse complement strand
ACACATGGCCAAGGAAAAATTTATCAGAACGAAGCCGCATGTTAATGTCGGAACGATTGGACATGTCGACCACGGTAAGACGACATTGACGGCTGCGATGACGATGGTGTTGTCGCGGAAGGGACATTCGGCGATTCGGACGTTTGATTCGATCGACAATGCTCCCGAAGAGCGTGAACGCGGCATCACGATAGCGACGGCGCATGTCGAGTATGAGACGGACAAGCGTCACTACGCGCATGTTGACTGTCCGGGACACGCCGATTATATCAAGAACATGATAACGGGTGCGGCCCAGATGGACGGTGCGGTGCTGGTGGTCTCGGCGGCGGACGGCCCGATGCCTCAGACGCGGGAGCATATTCTGCTGGCCCGTCAGGTGGGTGTTCCTTATATCGTTGTTTATATGAATAAAGTCGACATGGTCGATGATCCGGAGTTGCTGGATCTGGTCGAGCTTGAGGTTCGCGATTTGCTGACGAAGTATCAGTTTCCCGGTGATGATATTCCGGTTATCCGGGGCTCGGCTTTGCAGGCGATGACGAAGGCCTCCGACCCGAACATAAAGGACGACGAATCGTTCAAGTCGATTTACGAGTTGCTGGAGGCGCTGGACACGTACATTCCGCAGCCGCAGCGGGACATTGATAAGCCGTTTTTGATGCCGGTTGAGGACGTTTTCTCGATCACCGGCCGCGGGACGGTCGGGACGGGTCGTATCGAGCGTGGCCGTGTGAAGATAGGTGAGGAAGTCGAGCTGGTCGGGATTCGCGACACGCGCAAGACGGTTTGCACGGGTGTTGAGATGTTCCGTAAGATCCTTGATTCGGGCGAAGCGGGCGACAATGTCGGTTTGCTACTTCGTGGTATCGACAAGGACGAGATTGAGCGCGGGATGGTGGTTGCGAAACCGGGCTCGATCACGCCGCACAAGAAATTCAAGGCGGGGATATATGTTTTGAGCAAGGAAGAGGGCGGTCGTCACACGCCGTTTTTCAACGGTTATCGTCCGCAGTTTTATTTTCGGACGACGGACGTGACGGGCTCGCGGAGCTTCAGACTCCGATCGCGATGGAGAAGGAACTGCGTTTTGCCATCCGCGAAGGCGGCCGGACCGTCGGCGCCGGCGTTATTGCCGAGATAATTGAGTAAATTGGATACATAACTATAGACTGAGAGAATGCTGTTATGCCGAGAGACAAAATCATTTTGGCCTGTAACGATTGCAAGCAGCGCAATTACTTTATGACCAAGAATAAACGGACTCATCCGGAGCGAGTGGAGTTTAAGAAATATTGCCCGTTTTGCAATAAACACACGGCGCACAAGGAGACGCGGTAACGTCGAATTGAATTTACAGGCCAGTAGCTCCAATGGTTAGAGCGCCGGTCTCCAAAACCGGATGTTGGGGGTTCGAGTCCCTCCTGGCCTGCTAATAAGATAAAGGTTAAAAATGTTTGCAAATTTTGTAAAGTTCTTAAAGGAAGTTCGGGCTGAACTTAAAAAGGTCACCTGGCCGACAAGGCGTGAGCTGATTGGATCGACAATAGTGACGGTGGTTGTTACCGTCATCATTTCCGTCTTTATCGGCTTTGTCGACCGGTTACTGGCTTTGGCGACCCGAGTCATTTTTGGATGAGGCAGGTACACTCATGACTTTACGCTGGTATGCAGTTCATACATATTCCGGTCACGAGCAGAAGGCCAAGAAATATCTTGAGTCGGTTATCGAAACCGCCGGCCTTCAGGAAAAATTCGGTCAGATTCTGATTCCGACCGAGCAGGTGACCGAGATGAAGCAGGGTAAGAGGACCACCTCGACCAAGAAATTTCTGCCCAGTTATATATTGGTGGAGATGGAGCTGGATCAGGTGACTCAGAACCTGGTCATAAATGCCCCCAGCATCACCAATTTTGTGGGCGCCGGCGGCAAACCGCATCCACTCAAACCCAAGGAAGTAGATCGGATAATGGGGCAGGTGGATCGTTCCCGCACCGCTGAGGTTTCCGATGTTCCTTACAAGGCCGGTGATTCGGTCAAGGTCATTGACGGACCTTTTGCCGATTTTGCCGGTTTTGTCAGCGAAGTCAATATGGAGCGAAAGAAAATAAAGGTTATGGTCTCGATTTTTGGTCGCCCGACGCCCGTCGAGCTTGATTTCCTGCAGATTGAACCTGTTAAGCAGAAGTCCTGACCGGATAGAATTCAGTTTTTGGAGATAGTAAATTGGCTAAAAAGGTAAACACAACAATTAAGTTGCAGATTCCTGCGGGTAATGCCAACCCGGCCCCGCCGGTCGGACCGGCACTGGGACAGCATGGCCTGAATATCATGGAATTCTGCAAGGCGTTTAATGCCAAAACGCAAAACCTCGGCGGCATTATCACTCCGGTGGTGATTACGGTTTACACCGATAAGACATTCACATTTGTGACCAAAACGCCGCCCGCATCGGTTTTGTTAAAGAAAGCAGCCAGCGTCCCGAAAGGGTCCGGAGAACCCAACCGCAATAAAGTGGGCTCCGTCAGCCTGAAACAGATTCGCGAGATCGCCGAGCTGAAAATGGTTGATCTTAATGCCGCCAGTATCGAAAACGCAATGGCGATGGTGGCCGGAACCGCCCGTTCGATGGGGCTGGATGTGGTGGATTAACAACATTATTCGATTGCACCTGTCCGATGCAAATCGCGCACGGGGAGAATAGGAGATTATGAAACGATCAAAGAAGTACAAAGGCTATCGGGAACATGTCGATCGCACCAAGACATATCCACTTGATGAAGCCTTAAAAATCATCAAGGAATACAGCTTCTGCAAATTCGATGAGACGGTGGAAGTTGCCGCCCGGCTGGGGGTGAATCCGAAACATGCCGATCAAATGGTTCGCGGAACCGTCGCGCTTCCGCATGGAACCGGTCGCAAGGTGCGTGTGCTCGTTTTCGCCCAGGGAGAAAAGGAAGAAGAGGCCAAGGCCGCCGGCGCCGATTTCGTCGGCTCGCAGGAATTGGTCGAAAAAATACAGGGAGGCTGGACGGATTTTGATGTTGCCGTGGCCACCCCGGATATGATGAAAGTTGTCGGCCGTCTCGGTAAGATTTTGGGCGCACGCGGGCTGATGCCCAACCCCAAATCGGGAACCGTGACTCTCGATGTGGCGCGTTCCGTCAAGGAACTTAAAGCCGGTCGAATCGAATACCGTGTCGACCGTCAGGCCAATATCGCCGTTCCGATCGGCAAGGTTTCCTTTACACAGGAACAGCTGGCCGAAAACTTTAATACTTTTGTTGATGCTCTGATGAAAGCCAAACCGTCATCGGCCAAAGGAACTTACATGAAAGGCCTGTCGATTTGCTCAACCATGGGCGTGGGTATTAAACTTGACCATCAAGCTGTCCTGGCTGATATGAAGAAATAGGGGTGATCGATATGCCTAAAGCAGAAAAAGTTACAGTTGTCGATGACGTCAGGAAGTTTATGGAGGAAGCCAAATCCTTCTTTATTACTGATTATTCCGGATTGAATGTGGAAGATATAACCCTTCTCCGGAAAAACTTGAGAGAGAATTCGATCAAGTACCTGGTTGCAAAAAATACATTGGTGAAAATCGCGGCCAAAGATGCCGGTTACGAAAATATTGTCGAATTTCTCTCGGGCCCGACGGCGATTGCTTTCGGAACCGATGATCCGGCAGTTCCGGCCAAGATTCTCTATGATTCATTTAAAACCAAGGAGAAGCCGGTCATAAAAGCCTTCGTGCTTGACAAGGAACTATATAAGGGTTCCGATATTGTCCGTCTGGCCGAACTGCCTCCGAGGGATATATTGCTGGCTCAGTTGATTGGTGCGGTCGAATCGCCGTTCCAGGCCCTGATCGGCTCAGTGAATGCTGTTATGCAGGAACTGGTTGCCACCATCGATGCGCTGGCCAAAGAAAGAGGATAAGTAAAACAAGGGCTTCAGGTCGTTTTCGGATCAAGCTTCTCAACGGGATCTCGCCCGCTCGTTGGATTCGGTAGAAATGGCCGGGAAAAATTAAAATAAGTTCTGAAAAGAAAATTGAAAGGATAAAGAAAATGGCTGACAATCCTGTAATCAACGAAATCGTCGAGAAGATAGCTTCACTATCTGCGATGGACCTGGCTGATCTTTCGAAAGCGATCCAGGATAAGTTTGGTGTCACTCCGATGGCGGCGATGGCGGCGGCTCCGGCTGCAGCCGGCGGTGCGGCGGAAGTGGTTGAAAAGACGGAATTTGATGTGGTTCTTAACGCGGCTGGAGATAAGAAGATTCAGGTTATCAAGGTTGTCCGTGAGCTTACTAGTCTCGGTCTGAAAGAAGCCAAAGATCTGGTCGACAGTGCCCCTTCGAAAGTCAAGGAAGGTATTTCCAAGGAAGAGGCTCAGGCTGCAGTGGAGAAATTGCAGGAAGTCGGCGCCCAGGTTGAGATTAAGTAGATATTTCCCCGGGCAGGGAACTTTTAGATTGTTGATCTGTTACACCGTGGGGTGTTTCGGATTATCCCGAAATGTTTTATTGTCCGGCGAAGAGGCTGTTGAATTGGCCCCTGAGACAAATTACTTAGATAATTTGTCAGGGCATGAAGTAATGAAAAGCAGAATCGCCGATGCGAAGTTTATGGCTTTTTACATTCGTTTCTAATATCCCATTTCGCATCTGCACGAATCTGTGGCTGGGGCGTTTTTATAAAATCTAAGAGGAGGATATTTTGGCACGCAAAAAAACAGTCGAAAGACTTAGTTATCAAACAATTCCGGAAGCGGCCGAAATGCCGAATCTGCTGGAAGTCCTTTTGGATTCTTATAATAGTTTTCTTCAGACTGAAGTTCGGCCTGATAAAAGAATCAATTATGGCCTTCAGCAGATATTTACAGAAATCTTTCCCATCTCCGATATTAATGAAAACTATTCTCTCGAGTTTGTCCGTTATACTCTTGGAACCCCCCGTTATTCGGTCGATGAGTGCCGCGAAAGGAATATGACCTTTGCCGCTCCCTTGAGAGCGACTCTCCGATTAATCTCTTACCAGACCGAAGGAGAACAGAAGGAAGTCAAGGAAATTATTGAGCAGGATGTTTATCTGGGCGAACTGCCGCTCATTACGCAATGGGGCACCTTTGTTATTAATGGCGCCGAACGCGTAATTGTCAGTCAGTTGCACCGTTCACCCGGTGTTTTCTTTGACGAACAGGTGCATCCCAACGGTAAATTGCTTTATTCCGCACGGATTATTCCATATCGCGGCAGCTGGCTTGAGTTTATTATCGACGTCAATGACGTCATGCATGTTCATATCGATTCCCGGCGCAAGCTGACCGTTACCACGCTCCTGCGCGCCATTTCATATTCCACCGATGAAGAACTGATCAAAGCTTTCTATAAGGTTGAAGCTTTCGATTTGTCGAGCATCAAGGAAGAGGAGATCGATGAATATGTCGCGGCGGAGTCAGTCGTGGATAAAGAGACCGGCGAGGTTGCCGTGAGCGCCGGCGATGCCCTGACCGTCAAACTTCTGGATGCCCTTAAAGAACTGAAGATTAAGAAACTGAAAATGGTCCGGAAGGAAAATCCTCGTGATGCCCTGGTGATTATCAATACAATCAGAAAGGACCCGGCCAAATCGCGGGAAGAGGCGCTGGCCAAAATATACTCGCTGCTTCGTCCGGGCGAACCGCCCACGATGGAGATGGCCGAGGCCCTGCTGGAAAAATTGTTCTTTAATACCAAACGCTACGATCTGGGTGAAGTCGGCCGCTACATGATTAATCAGCGGCTCAGCCTCGATATTCCTCTCGACAAGACGATTCTTGACCTGAAAGACTTCGCCAGCATTATCGTCTACCTGATCGGCCTGCGCAACGGCATCGGTTTTGTGGATGATATCGATCATCTGGGCAATCGTCGCGCCAGAACCGTCGGCGAACTGCTGTCGAATCTGTTTTCGGTCGGTCTTTCGCGCGTCGCCAAATCGATCCGTGAAAGATTGTCTCTTAAGGATAGCGATCCCATTACGCCTCAGCTTCTTGTGAATGCCAGAACGGTTTCGGCCGTCATCGATACTTTCTTCGGATCGTCGCAGCTTTCCCAGTTCATGGACCAGACCAACCCTCTGGCCGAGTTGACCCACAAACGCCGCTTGTCGGCTCTGGGACCGGGCGGGCTTACCCGTGAACGAGCCGGGTTTGAGGTCCGCGATGTGCATCATACCCACTACGGCCGTATTTGTCCTATTGAAACTCCTGAAGGTCCCAACATTGGTTTGATTGCCTCGATGGCCACTTTCGCCAGAATTAATAAATACGGATTCCTGGAAACACCGTATCGCAAAGTTGTCAACGGGCGGGTAACTGAAGAAATCTCATATCTCAGTGCCGATGAAGAAGACCGGTATATTATTGCCCAGTCCGACGAGAAGAACGACAAGAACGGCAAGCTCATTAATGAGACTATCAGGGCGCGCGCCCGGACCGATTATCCTATCGTTGCGCCGGACAAAATCAACTATATGGAAGTGTCTCCGAGGCAGTTGGTTTCGGTGGCCGCCTCGATGATTCCTTTCCTCGATCACGATGATGCCAACCGTGCCCTTATGGGTTCAAACATGCAGCGCCAGGCCGTTCCGCTTCTGGTTACACAGTCACCCGTGGTCGGTACCGGCATGGAGCATAAAGTGGCCGTCGATTCCGGGGCGGCTGTTGTCGCCCGCCAGCCCGGGACCGTTATCTATGCGGCGGCAAGCAAAATTATCATCAAGCCCGACGTTAAACCGAAAGAGAGCGAGTTGGGATACTTCGAGGACGATGAATATCCTCTGACTAAATTCCGTCGCTCCAACCAGGATACCTGCATCAGCTATAAGCCGATTGTCGAAGAGGGCGACCATGTTGAAAAAGGTCAGGTAATTGCCGATGGCCCGGCCACCGATGCCGGCGAACTGGCCCTTGGGTATAACGTTCTGGTCGGCTTTATGCCGTGGCGCGGGTACAACTATGAAGACGCTATTATTATTTCGGAAAAATTAATCCGTGACGATGTCTTCTCGTCGATTCATATCGAGGAATTCGAATTGCAGGTCCGCGACACCAAGCGCGGCGCCGAAGAAATCACGCGGGAAATTCCCAATGTGTCTGAAGAAGCCCTGCTGAATATGGATGAACGCGGTATTGTCCGTGTCGGTGCCGAAATCGAGGCAGGTGATATTCTGGTCGGAAAAGTGACCCCCAAGGGTGAAACCGAACTGTCGCCCGAGGAAAGACTGCTTCGCGCCATCTTTGGCGAAAAAGCCGGTGACGTGAAGGACGCTTCGTTGAAAGCGCCGCCCGGCATGAAGGGTATTGTCATCGATACCAAGGTTTTTTCCAGAAAAGAAAGAACCGAAGATGCCAAGAAAGCCGAAAAAAATGATATTGCTCAGATTAAACGGCGCTTTGGCAAAATTAAGAACGGCATTATCGAGCATCGCAATAAACGGATAGCCGAGATTCTCAGCGGCGAATCCAGTAATACGGTCCGGTCCAAAATCGATAATTCCGTAATAGTTCGTGCCGGCCATAAATATGATGAAGAATTTTTGCTGAAATTCGATTTCGATTCGGCCTTTGCTCCGGACGGATACGGCAGTAATGCCAATATCAGCAAGAAGGCGGACAAGGTTCTTGAAGAAGCGGCCAGGCTGATTGCCGTCAAGGAAGATGAGATGGCCGTTGAAATCGATAAGATTGTCCGCGGCGCCGAACTGCCTCCCGGAGTCAGGCAGCTGGTCAAGGTCAAAGTTGCTATTCGGCGCAAGCTGTCGGTCGGTGATAAAATGGCGGGACGCCATGGTAATAAAGGCGTTGTGTCCAAGATTGTCCCGGTCGAGGACATGCCGTATCTTGAAGATGGAACTCCGGTTGACATTTTGTTGAATCCGCTCGGCGTGCCGTCGCGTATGAACGTGGGCCAGGTGCTCGAAACTCACCTGGGATGGGCCGCCAGCAAGCTCAACATCAAAGTGGCCACGCCGGTTTTCGACGGCGCCAGTCATGATCAGATCAAGGAAATGCTTGAGAAATCCGGTCTTCCGGTCAGCGGCAAGGTTAAGATGTACGACGGTTATACGGGCGTGTCATTCGCCAGCGAGATTACCGTCGGCATCATTTATATGATGAAACTGTCACATCTGGTTGACGACAAAATCCATGCCCGCTCAATCGGCCCCTACAGCCTTGTTACACAACAGCCTCTGGGCGGCAAGGCTCAATTCGGCGGCCAGCGGTTCGGTGAAATGGAAGTCTGGGCCATGGAGGCATACGGTGCCGCCTACACCCTGCAGGAACTTCTGACAGTAAAATCAGATGATGTGACCGGCCGAAGCAAGGTTTATGAGGCCATTGTGAAGGGTGAAAACCCGCCCGAACCGGGCATCCCCGAATCGTTTAATGTCCTTGTCAAGGAATTGCAGGGACTCGGTCTGGATGTCAGACTTATTGAGAAGTAGTTTTTTATAGATTTTGATGATTTTATTGAAAACAGATGCCGTTGACCGGCAATGAGATAAAAGGAGTTAAACAGTGGTTAACCTGCCTTCAAACATCCCGAGAGTTCAGCAGAAAAAGCCGTCGGATTTTTCTGCGATTCAGGTTCAGTTGGCTTCCCCCGAGACCATCCTTTCATGGTCCTTTGGTGAAGTTACCAAACCTGAGACTATCAATTACCGGTCGTTCAAGCCGGAACGGGACGGGCTCTTTTGCGAGAGAATCTTCGGGCCCGTTAAGGATTGGGAATGTAACTGTGGCAAGTACAAAAGGATTCGCTTCCGCGGTATTGTCTGCGACCGCTGCGGAGTAGAGGTGACATTATCCAAGGTGCGGCGCGAAAGAATGGGGCATATCGAACTGGCCGTGCCCGTCACTCATATCTGGTTTGTGAAATCACTTCCGTCACGTATAGGTTATCTGCTGGATCTGTCTGTCCGCGAGCTGGAAAAAATCATCTACTACGAATCTTATATAATGATCGATCCCGGTAACACTTCCTATCAGGAGCGGGATATCATTACCGAAGAGGAATATCTTGAACTGGAAGAAAGCGGCAAAGAGTTTGATGCCCGGATGGGTGCCGATGCCGTTCGCGAATTGCTTTCCCGGATGGATATCGAGCAGCTTGCCATCGATCTTCGCACCCAGGTCAAGGTCGAAACCTCTGTCCAGAGACAGAAAGATGCTTTGAAACGGCTGAAGATTATCGAGGCCTTCCGGCAGTCGACCAACCATCCTGAATGGATGGTGATGAGTACGATTCCGGTTATCCCGCCCGATCTTCGCCCGCTGGTGCCTCTTGAAGGCGGCCGCTTTGCCACGTCCGACCTGAATGACCTTTATCGCCGTGTCATCAACCGCAACAACCGGTTGAAAAAACTTATGGATATTCAGGCGCCGGATGTCATTCTGCGCAATGAGAAAAGAATGTTACAGGAAGCGGTTGACGCTCTCTTCGATAACGGCCGCCGGACCCATTCCGTTCGCGGCGATTCCAAGCGGCCCCTCAAGTCACTGTCCGATCTTCTGAAAGGCAAACAGGGACGCTTCCGCCAGAATCTGCTCGGCAAGCGTGTCGATTATTCGGGCCGCTCGGTTATTGTGGTTGGTCCCGAATTAAAACTATATCAATGCGGTCTGCCGAAAAACATGGCCCTGGAACTGTTCAAGCCCTTCATCATCATGAAGCTTGAGGAGAAAGGCTATGTTCAAACCGTCAAGTCCGCTAAAAAGCTGGTCGAAAGAGAACGCCCCGAGGTCTGGGATATTCTCGAAGAAATCATCGAGGACCATCCCATTCTGCTGAACCGCGCCCCGACTCTGCATCGTCTGGGCATCCAGGCCTTCTACCCGGTTCTTGTCGAGGGCAAAGCCATACGTCTGCATCCGCTCGTCTGCGCGGCTTTCAATGCCGACTTCGACGGCGACCAGATGGCGGTTCATATTCCGCTGTCCTTCGAGGCCCAGCTTGAGGCCCGCATGCTGATGCTGGCCTCCAATAATCTTCTGCTGCCGTCCTCCGGCCGCCCGGTCGCGGTGCCGTCGCAGGATATGGTTATCGGCTGCTATTACCTGACCAAAACCAGGTCCGGAGCCAAGGGTGAAGGCATGGCCTTTTACGACACCGATGAAGCGCTGGCGGCGTATGCCGGCGACCAGGTCGAGCTGCACGCCCAGGTTAAGATCAGGATGAATGGCAGTTTGGTAGAAACATCGCCCGGAAGAGTGATTTTTAATCAGATTATGCCCAAGGAAATGCCGTTCTTTAACGAGGTGGCCGCCAAGGCAAAAATGGAACAGTTGGTGCTTGACTGTTACCGCCAGGTCGGTAACGCTCGAACCGTCGAATTTCTTGATAAGTTAAAAAAGCTCGGTTTTGAATATGCCACCCTGGCCGGGATTACCATATCAATTGACGATATGCTTATCCCGGAAGAAAAGGCCGGTTTAATTGAAGAAGCCAAGAAGCAGGTTGCCAAAATTACTAAACGATATGAGCGCGGTGTCATTACTAACGGTGAACGATATAATCAGGTAATCGACGTCTGGACCAAGACAACCTCAGAGGTGGCCCAGGTTATGTTTGAGAATCTGGCCCGGGATCGCCAGGGCTTCAACCCGATTTACATGATGGCTGATTCCGGCGCCCGTGGTTCCAAGGAGCAGATCCGTCAGTTGGCCGGAATGCGCGGTTTGATGGCAAAACCGCAGAAGAAAATCACCGGCGGCGTCGGCGAAATTATTGAGTCGCCGATTATTTCAAACTTCCGCGAAGGTCTCTCGGTGATGGAGTACTTCATTTCCACTCATGGAGCCCGAAAAGGTCTGGCTGATACTGCCTTGAAGACGGCCGACGCCGGTTATCTGACCCGCCGTCTGGTCGATGTCGCCCAGGATGTGATTATTACCGAAGATAATTGCAATACCATTCTGGGGCTGAATACCTATGCCCTTAAAGAGGGTGAAGAAGTAATCGAATCGCTTCGCGACCGTATTCTCGGCCGTGTTGCCCTGGAAGATGTCTTTGATCCAATTACCGATGAAATTATTGTCGAAGCCGGTCAGGAGATCCGGGAAGATCATTCCGTGGCTATCGAGGATGCCGGTATTGATTCGGTTCGAATCCGTTCGGTTTTGACCTGCGAATCACCGCGCGGTGTTTGTCGCGACTGCTACGGCCGTAATCTTTCGTCCATGAGATTGGTTGATATCGGTGAGGCTGTAGGTGTTATTGCCGCCCAGTCGATCGGCGAGCCGGGCACTCAGCTGACCCTGCGAACTTTCCATATCGGTGGTGCCGCCGCCCGTATTGCGGAGCAATCGAAAGTTGAGTCGAAATATAACGGCAAGGTGGTCTATATTAATGTCAAGACCATCAGTCGTCCCGATGAAACCCGCATTGTTACGGGCCGAGAAGGTGAGATTCATGTTATCGACGATCGTGGGCGGGTCCGTTCCCGGATGAAAATCCCTTATGGTTCGGTCCTTGTGGTTAAAGAAGATGCCGCAATCACGAAAGGTGACACAATTTTCGAATGGGATCCTTATTCCAACACCATCGTCTCAGAATTTGGCGGTAAAATTGTCTTCAAAGATATCATCCCCGATGTTTCTCTCCGAGAGGAACTCGATGAAACCACCGGTTTGATTCAGCCGATTATTGTTGAAGAACGTGAAAAGGCTCTTTTCCCGACCATTATCATCCAGAATCCCAAGGGCAAAGAGCTTGGCAGTTACCGTATTCCGACCGGGGCGCACCTGCTTGTTCAGGCGGGACAGGCGGCTGATGCCGGCGAATTCCTGGTCAAGATTCCGCGTCAGATTTCAAAAACCCGCGATATTACCGGCGGTTTACCGCGCGTTGCCGAGCTGTTCGAGGCTCGCAAACCGCATGATCCGGCCGTTATTTCCGAGGTTGACGGTAATGTCGAATTCGGCAAGACTGTCAGGGGTCAGCAGCAGATCTTTGTCCAGGGCGATGAAGGCGAGACCACGGAATATTTGATTCCGCACGGTCGCCACCTCCATGTCCATGACGGCGATCGGGTTATGGCCGGCGACAGTCTCTGCGAAGGGTCCATTGACCCCCATGATATTTTGAAGGTGTCCGGGGTCAACCGGGTGCAGGAATATCTGGTGAACGAAATCCAGGAAGTCTATCGTCTGCAAGGTGTTAAGATAAATGATAAGCATATCGAGGTAATTGTGCGCCAGATGCTTCAGAAAGTCAGAGTGGAGCATCCCGGCGACACTAATTTCCTTGAGCGCGAACAGGTCGATCGGCTGAAGTTCGCGTCCGAAAATGACCGGGTAATCGCTGAAGGCGGCGAGCCGGCCACTTTTGAACCGCTTCTTCTGGGTATAACCAAGGCGTCGCTGTCAACCGAAAGCTTTATTTCGGCGGCGTCGTTCCAGGAAACCACCAAGGTTTTGACCGAGGCGGCCATTAACGGAAAAATAGACCATTTAAGGGGTCTTAAGGAAAATGTAATTATCGGGCATTTGATTCCGGCCGGCACCGGCGTGGAAATTTACCACGGCGTTACGGTCCTGACGGAAGATGAGGAAAATCACGGTGGGGACTCGGATGAGTCCGTTGCCA
The DNA here is from genome assembly GCA_002838945.1 of candidate division Zixibacteria bacterium HGW-Zixibacteria-1. Classification (NCBI taxonomy): domain Bacteria; kingdom Pseudomonadati; phylum Candidatus Zixiibacteriota; species candidate division Zixibacteria bacterium HGW-Zixibacteria-1. Next base: position 3,329 of record PGXB01000061.1, on the reverse strand, counting down.
ATATTTTCCAAGAAAATGCTTGACATTATAAACATATTTGATAAATTACGAATCTCTTTTTGACTGGGCTTTTGTAATTTTGGAGGTGTTGTATTGCCACGGATTAGTCAGTTGATACGAAAAGGCCGGAAGATAGTGAAATCGAAGACTACCACACCGGCGTTAAAGGGCAGTCCTCAGAAACGGGGAGTCTGCACAAGAGTTTATACATCGACGCCGAAGAAGCCGAATTCCGCACTGCGTAAAGTTGCCCGTGTTAGGTTGACTAATCAAATGGAAGTTACTGCATATATTCCTGGAGAAGGTCATAACCTCCAGGAACATTCCATCGTCCTTATTCGCGGCGGTCGTGTTAAGGACCTTCCCGGTGTCCGCTATCATATCATTCGCGGCACCATGGATGCCTCGGGAGTGGCCGACAGAATGCAGAGCCGGTCAAAATATGGCGCAAAGAAGCCAAAAAAGTAATGTGAAAAGGTGAGTAATGCCAAGAAAGAATACGCCGACTAAAAGGGAATTAATTCCGGACACCAAATATGGTGATTACCTGGTCGCCAAGTTCATCGGTTTTCTGATGAAGCGAGGCAAAAGATCCACGGCCGAAAAGATTTTTTATTCCGCCATGGATAGTATCGAAAAGAAAACGGGCCAGTCCGGTATCGAAGTGTTTCATAAGGCGCTGAATAATATTAAGCCGGTGCTGGAAGTTAAATCACGCCGTGTCGGCGGCGCCACTTATCAGGTCCCGGTCGAAGTCCGGCAGGACCGTCGCACCGCGCTGGCAATCAGATGGGTTATCTCCTTTTCCACTTCGAGGGGCGAACATACGATGGGTGAAAAACTGGCCTCCGAGTTGGTTGCTGCAGCCAATAATGAGGGCGCTTCGATCAAAAAGAAAGAAGATACTCATAAGATGGCCGAGGCCAATAAGGCTTTTGCGCATTTTAGATGGTAGTTAACTTATTGAAAGGTAAGAAGAAAAGGTAAGGATATTAATTGAAGGCATTTGTTGAGAATCGGTAAGATTTCTTGACAGCTGTAAACCGGGAACCTGCTGAATCAGTTCGGTTGCGGCCTCAAGATTTCTTGTCAGAAGCCAGTGCCGCCTTGATTCAGTAGGGTTTTTTTATGTCCGGAAAGAAGGATCTAAAGCTCATCAGGAATATCGGGATCATGGCTCATATCGATGCCGGTAAGACCACGACGACCGAGCGTATCCTTTTCTACACCGGCAAGACTCACCGCATTGGTGAAGTCGATGACGGTGCTGCAACCATGGATTGGATGGAGCAGGAAAAGGAGAGAGGGATTACTATAACTTCCGCCGCGACTACCTGCTACTGGAACAAGCATGAAATTAATATCATAGATACCCCGGGGCATGTCGATTTCACTATTGAAGTCGAACGTGCTCTTCGCGTTCTCGATGGAGCCGTTGCTCTCTTTTGTGCCGTCGGCGGCGTCGAGCCGCAGTCCGAAACAGTCTGGCTGCAAGCCGACAAATATCGCGTCCCGCGCATTGCTTTTGTCAACAAAATGGATCGCGTCGGGGCCGATTTTTATCGGACTGTTAAAGAAATGAACGAAAAGTTTTCGGTCACCTGCCTCCCGGTGCAAATCCCCGACGGCGAAGAAGATCGCTTCAAAGGGATTGTCGATCTGGTCGGCATGAACTATAGAAAATATGATCAGGAAAGTCAGGGTGCCAGGTTCGAAGAGGGAGCTATTCCCGATCATCTGGTCGAATCGGCCGAAAAGGCCCGCCATGAATTGCTTGAAGCGGTTTCCAATTACAATGACGATTTGCTTGGTAAACTTTTGCGCGACGAACCGGTGGAAAAGGCTGACATCATCCGTGCTATTCGGGCCGCGGTAATTGATTGCTCGTTTGTCCCGGTTCTGTGCGGTTCCGCCCTCAGAAACACCGGCATTCAGAAACTTCTCGATGCCGTTGTCGAGTATCTGCCGGCGCCCATTGACCTCCCCCCGATAAAGGGAGTTTCGACCGACGGTAAAAAGGAAATGTTTCGTCGCCCGGATCCACAGGAACCGGCCGCTGCTCTGGCCTTCAAAATTGTTACCGATCCTCATGCCGGAAAACTCTGTTATATTCGCGTATATTCCGGCGAGATCATTGCGGCAACATATCTGCTTAATCCCAACTCCGGTATAAAAGAACGAGTCGGGCGTATTTTGCGGATGCATTCGAATAAACGCGAGGATGTCGCCCTGGCTCAGGCCGGTGATATTGTCGCCGTAATCGGCTTCAGGAAGACGACCACCGGGGACACTCTTTGTTCGCCGAAACATCCCATTCTGCTTGATATTATGCAATTCCCTGAGCCGGTGATTGCCGTTGCCATTGAGCCGAAATCGAAGGCGGATCAGGAAAAGCTTAATGAGGCTCTGGTTCGGTTGGAAGAAGAAGATCCGACTTTCAGGGTCAGGACCAATCCGGAGACTGGTCAGACCATTATATCCGGAATGGGCGAACTGCATCTCGATATTCTGATTGATCGCATGATTCGTGAATTTCATGTTCATGCCAATATCGGAAAACCGCAGGTGGCCTATAAAGAGACCATTACTCAGGCGGTGGACGCCGAAGGCAAATTCGACCGCCAGACCGGCGGCAAGAACCAATTCGGCCATGTTATCCTTCATGTTGAACCCGCCGCGAATGGTACGCCGTTTGCCTTCCAGAATAAAGCCAGTGATGAAAGTGTTCCGCGTGAGTTTGTTGCGGCTGTGGAAAAGGGTGTCAGGCAATCGATGTCCAACGGTGTCATTGCCGGGTACCCGTTAACCGGAATAAAAATCAGCCTTATAAATGGATCGTCGCGCGATATCGATTCCACCGAACTCGGCTATGAAATTGCGGCCGCGATGGCATTCGAGGATGCCGCCAAACGGGCCAAGCCGGTCGTTCTGGAGCCGGTTATGGATGTTGAAGTGGTCTGTCCTGAGACCTATATGGGAAGCGTCGTTGGTGATCTGAACCAGCGCCGCGGCAAAATTCACGGCATGGTGCCCCGCAATAACCTTCAGGTTATTACGGCCACCGTTCCACTCGGCGAAATGTTCGGCTATGCCACCGCCCTCAGAAATCTCTCGCAGGGAAGAGGTGTTTACACCATGCAGTTCGCCGCCTATGCACCGCTGCCCAAAGATGTTTCGGCCAAAATGTTTGCGAATTTAATGTATACTTAAGATAGACGGAGGAAGTTTTTACACATGGCCAAGGAAAAATTTATCAGAACGAAGCCGCATGTTAATGTCGGAACGATTGGACATGTCGACCACGGTAAGACGACATTGACGGCTGCGAT
>PGXB01000060.1 GCA_002838945.1 candidate division Zixibacteria bacterium HGW-Zixibacteria-1 | reverse complement strand
GCCGTCATTCGAGCCTGGGTTTTAAAAATCCAGTTGACTTCGAACGGGCGGCTACCCTATCTTAACTATGTGTCCATTTTTTTAGGGGAAGACCAACATGTGTTTTTTAAAACAAACTCATCGTTTGCTGTGACACTCATCGGTTCCAATCCAACTGCCCTTATTGCATGTACGATTTGCGTGCCAGTTAGACCTTTGTTCGGGAATGCTCTTGATTCGAACTCTGTCGGTATTGCAGATGCAATTCTTGTAATCTCGACAGGCGAGGGGATTTGATGATGGTATAGCTTTCCCGTTCTATGGAAGGCCGACCAAAGTGAACTAGTTGCACATGCTGCCACAACTTGATCTTGTTCTTGAAAGGGTAAAGAATTTATGCTTAAAGGAATCCCATAAAGACTTGTTTCATATTTATGAATCGTCGGGTAATATCGGCGTCCATTGTCGTCGTCATAAGTTTTGAGGCAAGTGCGTCCGATAATTGTCTGTGGTAATGGTTTAATTACCATAAAACCTTGGTAAGAATCCTGCAATGATAAAGCTGAAATATTAGAAGAACTACCAATCAGGAGATTTTTAAAATCCGATTCTGTAAATTCAATTCCAAAAAAATGTAATCTTGCACATTTTCGATCGTAAGAGTGAAAACATCTTACATAATATCCGGCATAATCCTCCAAAAAATCACGATCAATATAGTCATATTCTACCACTATTACTTTGGTATTTAATTCCGAAAAATAATTTTCAAAATAAATAGAATGCAACTTTCTTGCGATAATAGACGGTTGTGATTTCTTGGCAAGGAGTCTTTTCAGCGCGTCTATTGAATAAGATATAACCTCAAAACGCGTTTGCATGCAAAATCTGTTATAGTGTCATAGGCCTATCGAGCTCTTTGGGATCTACCTCCCGGGCTTTTTTTAGTGCTTTAATTTCATCACCTGTGGCTTTTAAGGCATCCAAAACTGCCTTTTTGCCACTCGGCGAAGCAACCCAAGCACGCGCTTCCTCTGCCATAGCCTGGCGCTCATTTTCTTCTCTGGTCATATTAATCACTCTCTCCCATTGATTTACTGAAGATATGTATCAATAATGATACTATATTAAATATTCTTGTCAAGGGCTTTATTTAAAAATTGTGAAAAACCTTACATTTATTTTACTTTAATACGATCTTTTCTATAAATTGTTCATCGGCATTATCACATTTTCATTTTAATATTGAATCCATAATCTTGTATTGAATAATTACCTTACTTTCTCAACCAAAAACGGTTCGATTTCGGCCAGTTTGTGGCGGGTTTGCTCCATGCTGTCGCGGTCGCGGATGGTGACCGTGTCGTCTTCCTTGGTCTGGCCGTCGATAGTGATACAGAATGGTGTCCCGGCTTCATCCATCCGGGCATAGCGCCGCCCGACCGAACCGCTGTCGTCGAAAAAGACCTTGAATTTCTTCTTGAGGTCGTGATATAACTTCTCGGCAATCTCCGGCATCCCGTCTTTTTTCACCAGCGGGAAAATGGCCGCTTTGATCGGGGCCACTTTCGGCGATAGCCTAAGCACTGTCGATTTCTCGCCGCGGGATTCATCTTCGTCGTAGGCATCGACAAGAACTGTCAGTAAGGTCCGGTCACAGCCGGCTGAAGTTTCGATAATAAACGGCACAAATTTTTCCGTGAAACGCTCGTCGAAATATCCCATATCCTTATTGGTCGCCTGCTGATGCCGCGAGAGATCAAAATCGGTCCGGTTGTGGATGCCCTCGAGTTCTTTCCAGCCGAACGGGAACTCATATTCGATGTCATAAGCCTTTTTGGCATAATGGGCCAAGTCGTTCGGGCCGTGTTCGTGCCAGCGGAGTCGCTCCGGGCGGATACCCAGTTCCATATACCAGTTCCAGCGCTGCTCGCGCCAGTATTCGAACCATTTGTCATCCTCTGACGGATGAATGAAATACTGCATCTCCATCTGCTCGAACTCACGGGTCCGGAAAATAAAATTGCCCGGAGTGATTTCGTTACGGAAAGCCTTGCCGATCTGCGCGATCCCGAACGGAATTTTCTGCCGCGAGGCATTTTTCACATTGAGAAAGTTGACATAGATGCCCTGGGCCGTTTCGGGGCGAAGATACACGACCGCGCTGTCATCCTCGACCGGTCCCATGAAAGTCTTGAACATCAGGTTGAATTGGCGGGAATCGGTCAGCGTCTCATTGCCGCAGGCCGGGCAGCGGGTTTTCCCTTCGAGATCATCGGCCCGGAACCGCGCCTTGCAGGTTTTGCAGTCGATCAGCGGGTCGGTGAATTCATCGATATGCCCCGATGTTTTCCAGACTTCCGGATGCATCAATATGGCCGCATCGAGTCCCTCGACATCATCGCGGCGGGCGGTCATGGCTTCCCACCAGAAGGTCTTGATGTTCCGTTTCAGTTCGGCGCCGAGCGGGCCGTAGTCCCAGCATGAATTGAGGCCGCCATAGATTTCGGATGACTGAAAGACATACCCGCGCCGTTTACACAGCGACACCAGCCGATCCATTTTATCGTTTTTGTTGTTTTTTGCCATAATCACTTTCTCGATGTTAATCGCCGGATTGCGCCGGTCTATATATTTCTCAAACTCGTTTTCTTCAACTTCTCCAGAAACTTCAATGAGTTCAGTTCCCTTATATCTGTCTGGAAACGCACGAACGCGGTTAGCAGTTCCAGAAACTCCTCGGCCTCATCCAGCCGTAATCCGATTCCGGCCGACTCGGCCAGCGAGGCGGTCTGAAGGCTGTATATCTTATCGAGCCTTTCAGATTGGAGCTTAATATAATATTCTCCGGCCATTTGGCAAGTCGAACATACCAGCCCGCCCCGTTCCGGCGAAAAATTATAATAGCTGCCGTTGTTCGAATTTATCGTCAGCGTGGACTTTTTGTCCTTCCCGCAGGAGTTACAGCCTGCAAAATTGGGCCGGTAGCCGAGATATGAGAGAAGTTTCAGGAAAAAGGCGATAAAAACCGGAATCACCGCCGTTTTGGCGATGCGGTCGATCAGCCGCAGATACTGAATAGTCAGGTGATACAGCCCCTCCTGCGGCTCATCGGCTGGAAGAAGGTCATACAGCAGTTCCAGCGCCGCTGAAGCGAAAGTCAGCCGCCCAAGGGTGCCGTCGAGCCGGAACTCGAAACTTTCGATCGGGTCCACCTCGGTCACATAGCAGACTTCCGATTTTTCCGACTTGAAATAACCCAGTTCCATCCGGGTGAAAGTCATCAGCCGGCCCCGTTTCGATTTGAGCGACCGTCCGCCTTTATCGATCAGCGACTGCCGCCCGGCGTTGTCGGTGAAAATGGTGTGGATTTTGGAGTTTTCTTTCCAGTTGACGGACTTGAGGATTATACCCTCTGATTTAACCTGGGGCATCGGTAAAATGTCATTTGATACGGTACACGACCTCGCCCTTGCGCGAGAAGTAATGCCTGGTGCGGGCGATATATTCGATATAATTCATGTCGTCCAGCAGCCGTTTCCGGGTCAGTTCCGAATCGACCAGCCGGACGAGCAACTGATGGTTATCCTGTTTGAGCTGATGTTTTTTCGCGTGAAGCTGGGCAATATGGATAAAGCCATAAGAGCCGGAAAAAAACGAGTAGAGGAGAAACAGCCCGACAAAGGCAATAAGCCCCAGAAGCATTTTTCGGCGGACGCGTATATCTGTGTCGGACAGCCGCTTGACGATATTCTGTTTAAGCGGATCGAGCAGTGTTTTTTTATTCAGCCGCAATTCCGGCCACCTTCCCCTCTAAGGTTCACCCATAGGGTTTAAAGGATATACTTTTTTAAAATAGAAGGCAAGAGGAAAATCACCAAGGAATTGAAAATGGGGTTAAATCATCAAGACCAAGGCGTCTGATTATTACTTGATCAGATACTTTGAAGGATTTAGCTATTTTTATACTAACATATTTATTTATCATCTCAGTATTGGGTCTCCTTATTTCGTAGTTATTCTCTTGCAGAAAGATTAATGCATTTCTATATTCTTCAAGAAGCTGATCGCCAGGTACTAAGGTGAGTCCCGCAAAATTATCTGCATGCAACTCAAATCACGTATATTGCTCGAAATCCAAGTTTATGACATTCATCCAATCTTCCAACGATTGGATATTCAGTTCTTCAAAAATCTCATTATGAAGGAATTTATGGCCAATTTCATGTGCTAATGTGAAACGATATCTATTTTCATAATTATCCATTGTATAATCGTCGACATATATTGCCGACATATTGTTTGCCAGAAATCCATCCACGTTAAAGTCAATTTTTAATCTTGGAAATGGAATAATATCCATGTTCAGTTTAAACTCAATTATTTCTTCAATAGGGACGGGAATGGTTTGATCAGGATTATTTTTTGCGAGAAACTCAGAAGCAAGGTGTCTAATTCTATCATATGGTAAGTAAGGAGCCTTAAATATCATTATGAATTTCGCAATCTTTGAAGAAAATCGTCAATCTTTTTTCTTTCCAATTTCGAACCTGTTGCGGTCCTAAAGAAAACTGGCAATAATTCCATAAGTTTTTGATCATTAATGACTTCGCTTGGCAACTGACCAGCATCCACGGCGGCCAGATAAATTAGCTGCTTCATTTCTTCAGAATTTTCCTTCAAACCCAAAACATAGCCCAACTCTTTAATAACATTTTCATCTCGCGGCGGCTGCATTATTCCACGTTCAAGCTTACTTATATTACCGGGGTCTTTTTCCAGCCTCCGACTAAACTCTCTCAACGTTAATCCCATTTTTATCCTAAGGGATTTTAAATATTCCCCAAAACTCATTTCTCCCACTCCATTAATCAAGGGTTCCCGTGCTGTGTTGTAATTTATTTACAACATCGACAAATGTCAAGATTATTTTATGCTATTTTTGTGATTTAGTGGATATTTTCCATATTTTTTAAATAATTATTCCCAAAACTGAGATTTGCTGACATATTTTGACATTTTCGTGGGCGAAAGATGTCCACATCTGCCCCCCATTTGCTAAATGTCGTTGCGAGCGAAGAGATGCGCCGAATGGCGCAGATCTAAACGTGGCAATCTCGCCACTTTTTGCATAAAGGCTGACTTGGTATTAGAGACATCGTGATTGCCACGTCGCTCATCCTCGCCCGACGGCTCGGCTTCGCTCCTCGCAACGACGCATAGAACCAAGTAGGAGATGGTTTGAAACCGTCCTCAGCGGATTATAAACCCGTCGCTACATATCCGGATATGAATAATTTGCAGGGGCTGGTCTTGCACCGGCCCATTTTCGATAGACGCGGGCGACCGCAAGGGTCGCCCCTACCTCTTGAAATGTTACATTTCCCTAAATCCATTTCTCCCTTTGACATTCGCACCGATTTTTATACCTTTAGGGCTTAATAAGAAGATGATTGAATACAGGGAGAATAAACCGCCATGTCCATTGATAGACTTAAAGAGTTGCCCAAAGAGACATTGATCGGGATGATTGAGGATTTTGCCAAGAACTGGCTGGCGCATGACGGGCTCTGGTTCCAGGCGGTCGAAAAAGAGGCCGGCATGGCCACCGCCATCAAGCTCGACACCGAGGTCTGGGAGGCTTTCACCAAAATCGAGGCCAAACGCATCATGGCGCGGCATAATATCCCCGAAAACGGCGGACTCGAAGCGCTCAAAAAAGCGCTCGGCTTCCGGCTCTATGCCGTCCTCAATGAGCAGGAAATCACTGAAGAAACCGCCAACTCATTCGTGTTCAAAATGGTCGATTGCCGGGTGCAGTCGGCGCGAAAACGCAAGAAGTTGCCGCTGTTTCCCTGCAAATTAGTCGGGATTGTCGAATACACCGAATTCGCCAGAACCATCGACCCGCGCATCAAAACCGAATGTATCGCCTGCCCGCCCGACCCGGACGAGCGTGATTTCTATTGTGGCTGGAAATTTTCGATTGAAGAATAAACTGCAAAAAACAAATATGGCGGACGTTCGTTTCTCTTTTTAAATTGAAACATATATGAAGCAGAAATATCCCATCCTTGAATTTGATCCGGAGCGAAAGGCTATTATCGAGCCGGGCGAACACTCGAACCCGATGGATATTGCCGAACATTGTGTGATATGCTTTTTCCGCGAGGTCGTCGAAAAGATCGTAGCCGAGTATAATGCCCGGCTGATGTTCGAAGACAAGTGGGAATGCGACCTGGTCAGGTTCTATGAAATCAATTATGAAGGCCGGCGGCTTGCTTTCGCAAATTCATTTGTGGGCGCACCGGTCGCCGCGGCCATGCTCGAGCAGGCGATCGCGCTCGGGTGCCGGAAATTTATCGCCTGCGGCGGTGCCGGAGTGCTGGATCGCAGTATCGCTGTCGGGCATATCATGGTACCGTCGAGCGCCGTCCGTGATGAGGGCACTTCGTATCATTATCTTCCGCCCGGCCGTGAAGCGGCCGCGTCGCCGGAAGCGGTTGCGGCTATCGAACAGACGCTGAAAAGTCGCCAGATTCCGTACAATATCTGCAAAACATGGACGACCGACGCCCCCTACCGCGAAACCAAAGCCAAGGTCGAACTTCGCCGTGTCGAGGGATGTCTGACCGTCGAGATGGAAGCGGCCGCCTTTTTTGCCGTCGCTCAATTCAGGGGGGTCCCTTTCGGGCAGATTCTTTATGGCGGTGATGATGTCAGCGGCGAGAACTGGGATGAGCGCGGCTGGTTGTCGCGAATATCGGTCAGGGAAAAGCTGTTTCATCTGGCGGCCGAAAGCTGCCTTCGACTTTGATTTCATAATCCACGGCGTCCTTTCGTAGAATGATATAAAAGGACAATCTGGTTATGTCTAATCAATTCGGAAAAGATATTAAACAGACCACTTTCATTGCCGCGCCTATTGAGAAAGTGTACGAGACTATCACTTCCGCCGGGGAGTGGGATGCCTTCTTCACGACCGGGATGGAGCTTGATCCGGTACCGAATGGAAAGATGGTCTGGCGCTGGAAAAACTGGGGGCCGAATTTTTATACGACCGATGCCGTGGCCAAAGTGATCAAAGCTGAACGGCCGGATTTGTTCGTTTTTCAGTGGTTTCCGGTCGGCAAAGATATTCCGACGACCATTTCATTCAAGCTGACCGCGAAGTATGGCGGCACGGTGATCGAGTTGACCGAGTCGGGCTATCCCGACACCGACCAGGCGCGCGCCATGATTCTGGAATGTGCCAGCGGCTGGGGTGAAGCGCTGACATTATTGAAATTCTATATTGAGCATGGGATTGTTTATACCCCGCCGAAAAAAGAGGATTAGGCAGTAAATTTTTTAATCGGCTCACCGGTTGTCTTTGCCGCAGACAAACGGCCATAAGTCTATTTCATATCGGACCTTCCTAAATATAATATTGACCGGGCATGAATTCAGATTATATTATATATGGAAATACAAGTTTAATATTTCAATGATGTCATGGCGGTCAAAAAATACATCAGAGGTCGGTTTGCTGTAATTCTCTCGATCATAATCATGGTCGCAATTCTGGGCACGTGCGACGATGATAATGACAAGAGCATCAATCCCGGCGATGGTCAGGATATTGTTGAAGAATTTGATCCCGATACAATCCTGTTTGTAGCACCGGGAGGAACCGGAGATGGAACCTATAATAACCCGCTTGGTTCTATCCGGACAGCAATTGATATTGCAGGTCAAAATGATACTTTCTCGACTATTTTTCTTGCGGTTGGCGAATTCCATGAATCCATAATAATAAATCATGGCGTTAATATTTCCGGCGGTCATAACCCGGATTCCTCGTGGGCGTTATTTGGTGATGATTCGACTATTCTATATGGCGACTTTATTGACAGCGAGGCCGTCGCCGTTTTCATACAAGACATTGAATCACAAGTCTCAATCAATTATCTGACGATAATGGCTCATGATGCCGTTTATCCGCGAAGAGATTCATATGGCGTTATCTGCAGCAATGCCAGCGGCGTTGACAAAGTAAAATTTGCGAATTGTCTGATTATTTCGGGCAATGGCGCCGACGGAACTGACGGACAGGGTGGAATAAATGGTATAAACGGTGAGGATGGCTACTATTCAAGGGCTGGTCAGGTACCAATTCCCGGCGGCGGTGGCGGAAGGGGAGCAGAAGATTGGTTTGACGAAGCTGAGCCCGGAGATACCGGTTTTTGTGCCGATGGTACACGGACAGGAGGCGCCGGGGCCATTAACTTTGCCCTGCAGGCAGAACCTGGCTCCGATGGTTCCGACGGCATAGACGGCAGTTGCTTAGCGGCAACATTATACATAAAATTTATGGGGAATCTTCCTTTGCTGGGCTACAGAAACGGGGAGAGCGGTACTGATGGTAAGAGCGGTTGTGATGGAGGTGGAGGAGCCGGAACCGGTGTTACATTATCGAATACAGGTTATGACCCAGGCGGTTGGGGCGGCGGCGGCGGTGCCGGCGGCACGGGAGGAACCGGTGGCGGCAGAGGCATCGGCGGAGGAAGTTCAATCACTATTCTCTGTTACAGCAGCGGTCTTTCTTTAACCGACTGTACTCTTAAGACCAGTCAGGGCGGCAATGGTGGAGATGGAAAGGCGGGGGGGCCGGCGGTATTGGCGGCGCCGGTGCGCCCGGAGTTCAAATAGCCGCGATGGCGGGTACCCCTGGTGCTAACGGCGGGAACGGTGGCAGCGGGGGTCATGGTACCGGAGGGCATGGAGGATGTTGTATCGGTATTCTGAATTATGGATCACTTTTGAACACTGACAATATCGCCTTTTATCAATCAGGATCACCCGGACTTGGGGGAAGTGGTGTCGTTTGCCCCGGACAGGATGGTTTCAGCGCAAACACATATAAGGCTCAAGTAAAATAACCTTTTGCGCCATGACGCTCGAATGTGTCGGCGGCTGGGGCGAAGCGCTGACTCTCCTGAAATTCTATATTGAGCATGGGATTGCTTATACCCATCCGAAAAAAGAAGAATAAAATCGGATTGAATAATAATGCAGCCGACCCCTATATGACTTCAATCCCGATTTCAGAAGAGTCGGCATCCTGTCCGTCGGAGACTTTTACCCGAATTATATAATTGCCCGGGGTCAGCGGTCCCTTCCAGTGCACCCAGTCGACCGTATTATCTGATGTAAAAACGCCTGCATCGCAAGTCCATCTATAAATCAATGAATCACCGTCGGGGTCATAAGCATCGCAGTATAACGCCGCCACTTTATCGGGCTGGACAGTGGTAGTGCTGCTCGACATCGCGGTTATTCTCGGGGCCTGGTTGGTCGGATCGGGCGGAGGTGGTTTCATGATATTTTTGTCCTGATTGCAGGAAATTATCATTAAAACGGATGCGACCATGATTAATAAATAAAGCGTAATCTTTCCGAACATCCGAAACCTCCCCGAATGCCATTCACATAAGATATACGCTAATATATCATGAACCCGGATCCGATCAAGCCTGATTTTGTATCCATAATATGGCAATATTTTACCATTTTTTCTTGACTCTCTTTAATCACTTGTCGATAATTGTCCTATGATTGAGCGAAAACGGCGCACAACGGCGGTAATAATTTTTACCGTTCTTATTATCATCCTGGTCAATTTGGCCTGGTGGCTGTTTTATGCTCGGACCAGCGACAGCTTCGAATCCCAACTTTCGCATCGTCTGTCATCCGTGGCCCATCTGGGCGCCTCGATGCTTAAACCGGAATTGCTGGTTTCGCTTAAGGACGGGTATCTTACCGCCTATGACTCCACCCTGGAAATTCTGGAACATATAAAGGAAGCCGATTCGCTGTCCGAAGTTTTCATCATCGACAACAGTTATATGTATCTGGCGACCACACTGCTTGATGCCGACTCTGTATATTATTTATCGGTTCTCAATGGTAAATATATCGACTCGCTCTTCCTGAACAGTTGGCGGTCCGGCCCGACTATGACAATGGTGACGGCCGGGTATCGCGTCGGGGATATTGTTCTCAAATCAGTCTTTGCGCCGGTGCGCGATACATCCGGAGCCGTGGTCGCAGTCCTTGGCGTCGAGGCCGATGTTGATTATACCGAGGTCCTGTTTGATTTAAAACGGAATCTCTATTTATCGACCGCCATCTCACTGGCTGCCGGCGCTTTGTTCGGTCTGTTTTTTGTGCTGTTTCAGAGAAAAATCAATGCGGCCGAAAAATCATTGTTTCTGTCGCAATCGCAGGCCAATCTGGGCCGGATGGTCGCGGTCGTATCGCATGAAATAAAAAACCCCCTGATGATTATCCGGGGCTCCGCTGAGCGGCTGGTCAAAAGCGGCATGAAAGAAGCGGGATTCATCGTGGAAGAGACCGACCGCCTCAATGACATTGTCACCGGATATCTCGATTTTGCGAGCGGGAAAAAAATACTTAAGGTCGATGCCGTTGATCTTAAAAATATCCTGCATGATGTGGTGGATAAAGTTAGCTTACAGCCGGCCCCGGGCGGGTTGAGGCTGACTCTGGTATCAGGAGATTATCACACGACTCAGGTCAAGGCGGACCCTGCCGCCCTGAGGCAGGTGATTATCAATCTGGTGCTGAACGCCGCTGAGGCCTGCCGGGATATCGAAAAAGCCGAAATTAGAATTAAACCGGCTATATTACCGGGGCGGGCCGTAATCCATATAATTGACAATGGTCCGGGTATAAATAAAAAAGATATGAAATCAATTTTTGAACCGTTTTATACGACCAAAACGACCGGCTCCGGATTGGGGCTGTATCATTCGAAACAACTTCTGGAGCAAATGGGGGGCAGTATCGCCGTCGAAAGCCCGGCCGGCGGCCCCACCACATTTATTGTAACCTTACCGCTGACCGATAAAGGGAAATAGTTATGTCTAATGTTCTTGTGATAGACGACGAACCCAAAATGACCTATCTGGTCGAGGGCGCTTTGACCGATGCCGGCTTTCTGGTGACAGCCGTCAACTCTCCGGCCGAAGCTCTGAAACTGATCGAAAATCATTCTTATGATATTATCGTCACCGATTTTTCGATGCCGAAGATTTCAGGGATTGACATCCTTGAAAAGGCGCGGGAAAAAGGGGATGCCGCAGTGGTTATTATGACCGCCTATGGGACGGTCGAGAATGCCGTCGAAGCCATGAAAAAGGGCGCTGCCGACTATATAATGAAACCTTTCCCCATGGATGAACTGGTTATTGTCTGCCGCAAATTGGCCGAAAGACAGCGGCTGGCCGGCCTTTCCGACATGCTGGCCCACGACATCAAGAATATTTCATATGATCAATTTGTCGGGCATTCCAAAGCATCCAGAGAAATGCTCGACATGATTTCCAAAGTGGCCGCGACCGATGCCACCGTTCTGCTTACCGGGAAATCGGGCACCGGCAAGGAACTGGCCGCCAACCTTGTCCATGAAAACTCGCCGCGCAAAAGCAAGCCGTTTATCCCCATCAACTGCGCCGCCTTGACCGAAACGCTGCTGGAGTCGGAACTGTTCGGGCATGAGAAAGGTTCGTTCACCGGCGCCGATAAGCGCAAACTGGGGCGCTTCGAGCTGGCCGACGGCGGCACGATATTCCTCGATGAAATCGGCGAAATGTCGCCCGGTTTGCAGGCCAAGCTTTTGCGTGTTCTTGAGGAGCGCCGGTTCGTGCGAGTCGGCGGGGTCGATAATGTGGCGGTTGACGTTCGGGTAATCGCCGCCACCAACCGGAACCTGAAGGATGAAATGGCCGATGGCAAATTCCGGGAAGATCTCTTCTATCGCCTCAATATATTCCCTATCAGGATACCGACCCTGGCCGAAAGAAAGGAAGATATTCCGGATCTGGCTCAATATTTCCTGAAACGAAAAAATTATAAAAATCCAGCGTTGACCGATGAGGTAATCGGTTTACTCGTGTCTTATAATTGGCCGGGAAATATCAGGGAGCTCAAAAACGTCCTGGAGCGGGCCACGATTCTGGCCGCCGGTAATCCGATTGATATTGAACATATCGGTATCGATGATGAGACCGAAACAGCTCCATTGCAAGTCGCCGCAGCCGGCGATTCGGCCGCCGGATTGGAAGCGGCCGAGAAAGAAATGATAATTAAAGCACTGGAGAAAACCGGCGGGAATAAGACCGAGGCGGCAAAATTGCTGAAAATAACACGCCGGCGCTTGTATTCGAGAATGAAATTTCATAATATTTAATGAGCAAAACCGTCCGTTATTGTACGTTGAGGTACGTTCAGACATGGCAGCAACAAATACCAGGATTGGCAAGTTATTGATAATCATTAGATTACGATTTAAATGGAAATTGGCACAGGACTTGAACGGTATATGAATCGGATTCGAAAAAAGGAGACAGCCATGAAAAGAAAACTAATGATTATCATAGGATTGACCCTGATGGGAGTGCTGGTTTACAGCAATGCCTTTGCGCAGATGAACCAGCAGCAGCTTCGTAACCGCTACCAGTACGAGTATCAGACTACCGAGCAGGTCATCAACCAGGCCGGTAATGCGATTGGTGAGTCAAAGACCGAAAAGGGCCAGGCCCTGCTTCAGTTGGCTATCCAGTTGCAGAATCAGGCTCGTATAATGGGGCAAAATCAGAACTATGGTCAGGGCATCGAAACCTCGCTGAAGGCCCGCGAGCAGGCCAGAGCGGCGATGGCGGTCGCGCTTCAGGCCGACGAAAATGAGAATCTGGTCATGCGCCAGCTTGAGAGAACCGACAATATTATTAATCAGTTCCAGAACCAGATTTCATCCGATGCCGCTCCGATGACCCGCACCATGTTTGAAAACGCCCGTGAGAACCAGCGCAAAGCCTGGGAGTTTTATCGCAACCGCTCCCTTCGAGCGGCCCTGAAATTGTCGCGTCAGGCCGAGAAATCGATCGAAGGTATGGGCGAGCGTTTTAAGGCCGAACAGGGCGATTTGACCCGGCTCAGAGCCCAGACCAAACAGCTTGAACAAAAAATGGAACAGGTGCGGTCGATGGTTCGGGACTGCGACAACGAAGAGGCGGCCGGCCTATTGATAAAGGCCGAAAACAACTTCAATGAAAGCCTGCAGCATGCTTCCAAGGGTGAAGTAAAGCAGGCTGAAAACAAGCTGCAACTGGCCCACCGTCTACTGAATCAAATCGGTGAAATGTGCGGCGACCAGGAAGCTTTGGAACGTAAAATCCAGCAGATGAAGCAGGAGATGGACCGTGTCGCCGAAGCCATTCAGAACAGCGGCAAGGCCCAGGCGATCGAGCTGATGCTTTCCGCGCGGAAACATCTTCAGGAAGCCGAAAGACTGTGTGCCGGCGGCAATAGTGAAAATTGCGCGGCCAATATTAAGGCCGCCCAGATGAACTTTCAAAAGGCCAAAAAATTAGCGGGGTTATAACGCTTTGACATACATAATCAGGATTTCCGGGATTACCCTGATCTTGATGCTGAGTCTCGCCGGGATTGTCACCGCTGGCAGCCCCGGCGACTTTAGTATTAGATTCGGCCTGGGTTACGACTTTGTCTCACAGAGGTATTTTACCAGCTCAAGCCGCTATGATACGTCGCTCTCGCCCGACCCGGATTTGACTGACGCCGTTCTCCTGAGCAAGGATTATCTCGATGACAAAAAGGGACTGATTTACCTTAAGCTCGACCCGAGGAACGAGGGACGATATGTGCTTGAAGCCGGGTGGGAACAAACCCCGGATATTTTGAGGGCGGTCGGGCGCGGCCATCTGACCCTGGGCGGTCGTGAAAGCCGGCTGGAAACTGATGTCGATTTTGAAATAAAAAACCGTTATAGGGGTGATCCTGAGGCCGGTGAAGATTTGTCGGTGTTCAAAGGAAGAGCCAGATATGTGAGAAAATTCTCCGATATGGTAGAATCCAATATTCGGCTATATGGCGAAAATGTCGCTTTCGACTCCACCGGGACCCTGGTATATAATTATTCCAGGCTGGGCGGCGAGCTTGGGGTCAGCCTTTTTAGCCGAAATTTCAACTCTGTTTTCATCAATGCCGGAGTGGAGGCCCGCGACGTTCCCGATTCCAGTCAACTGAATTACCTGCAGCTTCGCGGCAGCCTGGGCTATTTCGGCTCACTTGCCGGAAGCCAGATATCGGCGGACCTGACCGTCGAAAACAAAGATTACGACAGCCCGGATAATCGCGACGATTACCTTCTGACAACCTTCTACACCATTGTCAAAATCCCGGCCGGTTCGAAGTATTTTCTCCGGCCCCTGGCCGCCTTTGAATACTTCAATTTCAGAAGCGATGAATTCATCAATAGAGACTACTTCCTGGCCCGCGGAGGAGTGCTGCTGGGGAGAGATTATAACCGAGTCAACGTTGCCGTCGGTCCGAAATTCCAGCTTCACTCCATTTCCTCCGATTATGAGGGCGATGACGACTATCTCGAATATATGGCCTTTGGCTCAATCGATTTCTTTTATTCCGATCGGATATTGTGTTTAATGGAGAACCAGGTTGGCCGGCGCGGATATCAAAATGACCCGATTTATTATTCCGATTTTACCTTCAACCGCTTCAGCCTGATCGGCAGTTTCCGACTTTTGGGAACCCTTAATTTCGATATTCTTTTCTCGTCCGAGTGGGAATGGCACGAAATCGAGAGCGATGACAGCCGGTTATATCTGCTTTCATCAGGTCTGAGCTACACTTTTTGACGCGCGTTCAGTGTCGTTTTTAATCTTAAAAAAGGCTATTTAAAAGAACCCTGCCTGTCCAAATCGGAGGTCGCTTTTTATTAATGTTCTAAACAGGACGGTGTTTCTCCGGTTATGGGATTGGGGCCATAGTTGGGGGGTGTTTGGGGGTCGGGTTGATGGACTATAATATCCATGACCGGAGAGGCTCGGGGGTCGCTGGGGCGGCCGAATTTGGTTCCGGATTGTCCCGGCCGGGATGGCGGGCGGGTGGGGTCAATGGCGACATATTGTCTCCGGTTATCTTTGCCGGGGCATATCGAGGTGTCGGACTTTGTGAAAGGTTGTCACAAAGTCGAAAGTTCTTCGTGGTTGGTCGGGATGGTTGCGGGAGAGGCAGTTTGTGAACGGAGTCACAATCTTTACTATGTGGGGCGGATTCGGCGGGAGGTTCTGGGCCGCGCTTTAGGGCGGTTTCGGCTGGGGTTTGGGAGTGATTGAATAATTCTCCCGGTTTGGTTATTGGGGTTGACTGGCGGGTGGTGCGGGCTGCCTGGCGGGGTTGTTATGGGAAAGGCGGGGATTTGGCGGGCGGGGTCAGTTTGGGGCTGATTTTGGCCATATTTGTTAC
>PGXB01000059.1 GCA_002838945.1 candidate division Zixibacteria bacterium HGW-Zixibacteria-1 | reverse complement strand
ACTCTCGCTATACTGTGACCGTTTCATAGATACCTCCTGGCTCCAATATACCAAAAAGTTCTACTTCTCAACAGTCCACTATAAGGGGAAGCTTACGACGGCAATGTAACTTAATCGAATTTTGTCTTCAATTCCCCGGTATATAAACAGAAGTTACCAAACATAGTCTAATGGTAAGATGGTGCGAAATTCCGGTTTTGCCAAGGAGGGAATCGATTGGAAAAAACATTGTCTTTGATAACCGAAAAAGCGACTGGTTCGGGCGCGGTTATTCAATTGGTGCCGGCCCAATTTGCCCGTGTTCTGGCCCGAATTGATGAGCCGATAGTAGTGGTAGCCAATAGCGGCTGGCCCAAAAAAGGACAGAAATATTTGACTTCATTTAAGGGCTTTGTCTTTTGCACCAGCTCGGACGAGCCGCTTATTCTGCCCGATAATGTGGAAGTTATAGAGGCGCGGAAGATAAAATTACCGGGGTGATTTACCCGTACTCTTCAACCGTGGATAACTCGAAATTAAACCACACAATAGAACAGATCAATATCACCAGAACTTTGACCAGTTCCGGCCAGTCATGGCCCAAGGTATAGAGTAATATCACCATGGCTGTTCCAATAAAGATTTTTATGAATCCTTCAAAAAAGCGCAGCCGGATAAAATTGAAAAGTCCGAAGAGCACATAAAGAGAGATGAGCGCCGGGGCAAAAAGGATGATTATCCAGCCGGTCAGGCTTATATTGTTGATATAACCCAGAATTGAGCTCTCATCGCCGCTGGACATTATAAAAATAAGATGGGCGAAAATAAAAAATGCCGCCAGCGTAATGTAGAGAAACCCTTCAAACCGCCGTGTTCTTAAATCCCTGATGCCGGCCATCGTAAAAAAGAGCGCCGCCGCAATCAGTCCTGAAAGGTAAACAAAGACTTTGAATTCAAATGGGCTGTTAGTTAATATGTCCATAATACATCTCCGGTATAGTCTTACTGTAAATGATATGCCGGATCAGTGATAATTATTGAAAGAGGCTAAGCCATTGACGGATATGAAATAAGGCGAGACTTGTTCCGCCGGGCCCAGAGATACTGTATTTTCAGGTAAGGAAATATGAAGTCAAATGCATTATTTGACAGATTGGGCTTCAGACCCGATAAGGCAGGATTATGAAGACCCCGACCGGGATGCGTGGAATAACAAACTCGATTATTTCACAGGTTGCCGATTAAATCTCGATTTCATGAAAATATTCTTTCCCTGCTCCGCAATCGGGACAGACCCAGTCATCGGGTATATCCGCGAATAGCGTTCCGGGTGCGACACCGTTTTCCGGGTCGCCCAGCTCAGGGTCATAAACATAGGTGCAGGCTTCGCATTCCCATTTGCCCATTATTGCCTCTCCATTGCTCATCAAATATCTGGAGTCTATTTAATATTTATGCCGCGATTAATCAAATAAAACTTGAGCTAATCGCCTCTTTATGTCATCCGAATGTGACCAGAAACGCGCCAAGAACACCCAGTGATATTCCAATTATTCTCTGCAGGTTGATCGGCTCACGGAGAAGCAAAACTGCAAATAAGAAAACAAAAATATTCGAGGTCTGGTTGAGAGCGGAGGCTATTGACGCCTGCGTGTATTTCATCCCGCCCAGCCAGAGAACCATGGAAAAGTATGCGCCCATAATGGAACTGGAGACAGTGTATCCCTTGCTGTTGGCCGCCAGAAGCGACCCCAGCAGGCGGCGTCTTTCCGAGTGAAATATCAGGACAAAAAGCAGCACCGCGATCCCGCCAAGGAGCCGGATTTCGGTGACCCATAATAAGGGTGAACGTTCCAGCAGAGTCTTGATCATGACTATGCCAACAGCCGAGGCGCCGGTGGCGATCAAACCCAATAATACTCCCCAGAAAAGATCATGGCGGCTGAGATTGCCCTTCCCCTTTTTGGTCGTGGCGGTAAGGACCGCCGAGACTATCATGGCGGCACCAAGAAGCTGCAGGATGGTCATGCTTTCTCCCAGCCAGATGACCGAAAGACCGATAATCGATGGCGCGTAAAGGCAGTTGACAATCGAATGCATGCCGGCCCCGAGGTAATTCAGGCTTTTGAAGAACAGTGTATCGGCAATACCAATACCCAGGGCTCCGCTGATTAAAAGCATGTAGTAATCCCGTGCGGGCACCGGTCGAAACAGCGTCTCCCCAAAAATCCACATGGTTACAAAAAACATGAACACGGCCAGTAAATTTTTAAACATGTTAAGCGCGATCGGATGAACTTTTTCGCCGCTTTTCTTGAATAAGATGACAGCCATAGCCCAGGTCATGGCGGTCAGGAGGGCAAGCATCTCTCCAAAATAAGGTATGGGCTGCGACATGGCGCAGAAGGTAATTAAAAGCGCCGTCCTATTCAAGCGGCAAATATGTAATTATTTGTTATTTTATGATGGCTCTTGGGAAAAAGAGCGTTGATTCCGAAGCCCAAACTGGTTAGATTAGGCGGGTATTTAAGACAGGAAGGGCTGACCGGTGAATAAATTCTGGAAGACGATTCTTTTTGTTTCGATATTGTGCAATTTAACCATTGTCTATGTGGCCATAAAAGCCCTCGAGTATCGCGCCCACATCAACGAATTCCTTGATAAATATACGTATGTCGTCAACGAGTTTTCCCGGCGTGATCGCTACCATGATGAAAATCGGCCGCTTCGGGCAGACACCACCGTGCCTGGTCGTATTGTGCTTTTCGGCTCCCAGGTAATCGAAAACTGGCCCCAGGATAAATTACCGGCCGGATTTGAGTTTATTAACAGGGGAGTGTCGGCGCAACGGGCATCCGGTTTCCTGCTGAGATTCCAGCCTGATGTTATCGAACTGGCCCCTGAGGCTGTCGTGATCGAAATAAGTTCCTATAATCTTCGCCCGGAAAGCAGCGTCAAAGAAATATGTGATTATACGGCCGGGGTGGCCGAACTGGCTCTTTTTCACGGCATCAGGCCGATCCCGGCCACAATGATCCCGCCCTGCAAAGATAGTGTCGTTCCCAGCGAGTATCAGATTATGGATTCGATTGCCCTTTACAACAACTGGCTGAAGGAATACTGCGCCGCGAGAAGTATTGCTTTTATT
Source organism: candidate division Zixibacteria bacterium HGW-Zixibacteria-1 (assembly GCA_002838945.1). Lineage (NCBI taxonomy): Bacteria > Pseudomonadati > Candidatus Zixiibacteriota > candidate division Zixibacteria bacterium HGW-Zixibacteria-1. The sequence goes on along the minus strand of PGXB01000059.1, from coordinate 12,206 downwards.
GATCTAAATAAGGCTTTTTCTGATTCGGACGGTTTTATGGTGCGCAAATACGCAGCTGCGGCTATTGATCCGAATGATGCAGGGTATGCCGGAATAAGCGAGTTGCTTGGTAAGCTGTTGAAACCTTAGATTTGGCTTAACAATTTGGATAATATTACTTTAGTCCTCATCGCGGTCGGGCTGGCCATGGATGCCTTTGCGGTTTCGATTGCTTCGAGCGTCATAATCGGCAAAGTCAATAAACGCCAGATTTTCAGGTTATCCTTTCATTTTGGCTTGTTTCAGGCCCTGATGCCGGTAATCGGCTGGCTGGCCGGCCGGTCGGTTCATGAATATATTTCCGGTCTGGACCATTGGGTTGCTTTTGGCCTGCTGACCTTTATCGGCGGAAAGGCAATTTATGAGTCCTTTAAAGACGACGAAGGCAGTCACCCGCGCAGCGACCCGAGTAAGGGTTTTTCGCTGGTTTTGCTTTCGACAGCGACCAGTATTGATGCCCTTGCGGTCGGTCTCAGTTTTGCGGTTCTCAATGTGACCATCTGGTATCCGAGCCTGATTATTGGAATAATAACCGGAACCCTTTCTTTGATCGGGATTTTGATGGGCAGTCGGCTGGGCAAGAGATTCGGCAAGCGGATGGAAATTATCGGCGGCCTGGTCCTGATTGGAATCGGCCTGAAGATTCTCGTCGATCATTTTGCCTGATGGAAGCTTGTCCGTTTTTTCTTATTTCCACCAATTTTGATTTTCGGGAATATAAAAATAACAAGCGCATGTACCTGATTCTCCGTTACCGGGGGGTAGGTAAATTGTCGGCTTCCCCGGGTAAAAGATAGAAGGGGGGAATCCAAATCAGGCACATACGCCAAACTGACAAGTTATCCGGACGATTCAGTCATTTAGGCGGTAAAAAACTGCTGCCTTTACACCGCTGTGCTCTTGGCGTCCATCAGAATCTGCCAGTTTTCCACCCAAAACAGAGTCAAAACCTCTGCCGCCAACCCAAATTCATTAACTGAATTATAGGTCGGGGCTGTTTTTCCTCACCGCCGTTGACAAGATTATGAAAATTGTTGAATGTGTCAATGCGAGATAATTACGTAATTATTACGTATCATTGGAATGATTCTGAGCCCGAAGATAAGTGCTGAGGTTTATATTTTTATTGGTTATGCCAAGTTTTTTCCTGATTAACTCCCGATGTTTGTGGATCGTTACCAGGGCCAGGCTAAGTGTCTCGGATATCTGCTTGGAGGACATCCCCTTACCAATGAGGTGACAGATTTCACTCTCTCGGGGCGAAAGTCGGGCAAAGCGATCCTTAAAAACATCGATATCCCGACTTAAAATGTTTTTCAAATAAGTCTCCAGCGAAACTATTGAATCAACATTTTCTTTTCCAACGCGGGCTTTCAGTTTTTTCAAGAACGGTCTAAGCGCTTTCTCAACGTCATAACAAATATGCTGCTTGTAACTTTCGCGCTCTTTTTCGATATAATTCAGGATCTCACTCAGGGCTATATTTTTCTGGGCCAGAGCTTCCTGCTCTTCGCGCAGTTGATCGGCAGTCTCGCGCAATCTGTTTTCAGCTTCTTTTCTTGCCGAAATATCAAACCAGCTTCCGATCAAACCGACTATTTTTCCCTTTTCATCACGCCTGACACTTAGTTCATCGAACACCCAGATATATTTGCCGTTTTTCAGCCGGAACCGATATTCATAAGTAAGATGCTCCTGCTTTTTCAACTCGGCAAGCTGCTTGGAGATCCTTTCCTGATCGTCAGGATGAATTTGCTTGCTCCAGAAGAAAGGATCATCATAGAAATCCTGTGGAATATAACCCAGCTGTCTTTGAATGTTGTCACTGATGAATGTCGTCGGGTATTCGGGCGGTGAGCCGCAACTGTAAATCACCGCCGGGCTGTGAGAAAGCAGGTGATCCAGCCTCTGTTTGGTCCTCAGGAGTTCAGCCTCGGCCTTCTTTCGGTCGGATATATCTCTCAGAACCGTCACTCGCAGGTTCCTTCCCTGATGAATGTATTCCTTGCCGGATATCTGGCAGTAAAATCGGGAACCGTCTTTACGGATGCCGATAATCTCATAAGGTTTTTCATCGCCGGTAGCGATACGCTCCCCTACTGTTTCCCACATCTCGGACAGGACGGCATCACGGACATGTCTGCCGATCAAAGCAGGGAGCTCATAACCAAACATCCGGGCACATGCCTCATTGGCATCGAGAATGACACCCTTATCGTGAATGACAATACCTTCCTCGGCGGCATCGGATAATTTTCGGAATCGTTCTTCGCTTTCCCTGAAGGCCTGCTCTGTTTTTATTTGCTCGGTTATATCGGTGTCGGTGCCAATCATCCTGATCGGTTTGCCCTTTTCGTCTCGAATGGCCGTCCCCCTGGCCAGAATCCATCGAATAGTCCCATCCTTATGAAACATGCGGTGGACAACTTCATAATGCGGTGATTTGCCCGCCAGGTACCTCTCGGCTTCATGCATTACCGACTGGCCGTCGCCAGGATGCACATGTTTTCCCCAATCATCAAGGTGATTTTGAATTTCATGATCCTCATAACCGAGCATCGCTTTCAATTTTGGATCGACATAAATTTCATTAGTTGCAAGATCCCAATCCCAGATCCCGACCCGGCCGGCGCTGGTTGCCATCTCGTACCTTTGTTCACTCTCTCGAAGTGCCTGCGCCACTTCGAGGCGGCTTTCTATCTGCTCCTTTAACTCCAGGTTACTTTGCTTGAGCTCTGCCGTGCGTTCCTCCACCCGTTTTTCAAGGCCACGATGAGCTTTACGCAGTTCCTCCTCCGTCCTTTTGCGGTCGGTGATATCCTGTCCGACGGCGATGGCCGTAATTTCATCTGAATCAGAGTGGATTATCGCTGAGTTGGACCACAGTATAGTCCTGACTTCACCCGATTTGGTCAGCAACGGCCCTTCATAAGTATCCCTGGGGTGTTGTTTGACCCAGGCCGCGAAATCTTTCAAAGTGCGGCTGGGATGATCATCCGGAAGAAAAATTTTCGGCCAATTTTTGCCGAGCACTTCTTCCGCTTTATACCCGGTTACTCTTTCGCATTCATGATTGAAAATGATTATATCGGCCCGACTATCCAGACAGACAATCAGACTGTTGGAAGTCTCGAGAAGTGTTTGAATCAATTCCCGGTCGTCGATAGTATCATGCCGGGCTTTATCTCTGTTCCGGGTTGTCATTGGGCAACTTCCCTGCACAATATGATAGCGGTGAAAGTTACGGCAAATATACAGGCATTTCCGAATTATAGCAACAGAAAACGGTTCTGCGGGCTCTCTGCGGCAGCGATTGGGTTTTATATGGTGGATTAATTCTTACATTATATATAGTTACGTCAGAAAAAAAGCGGCCCGAAGGCCGCCTCTTTCATGGACTTATAAATACATCACGGACAAAGCGGCTCCGGGCCGCTTTTATATAAATAATTTATCAAATATGTTACATCGAGAATATTCAAGTTACCGCTGGCGTTGGCATCGCCGGACTGCGGCGGATTCGGTTCCGCACCGCCCTTATAGATGTAGTTGATCAGAAAAGTGACATCGAGCAGGTTGACGGTACCGGTGCTATTGGCATCGCCGCAAACATATAAATCAATATGGCCGCGGACAAAATATGCCGCCGGCGAAAAAGCACTGGCCGGATCGCCGGTCGCCGCGGCGCTTACACGCCAGTAAAAGCCGCCCTCGGCAAGCGTGTCCGCCCACATCACCGAATTAAGCATTATGGTGGTGTCTTTAAAAATCGATGTGAAACCGGCATTGGTCGATAACTGGACATGGTAGCTGGCGGCGCCTTCCGAAGCCGTCCAGCGCAATTCCGGAGTAAATTGAAAAACAGTATCGCCGTTTTTCGGCGATATGGGATACGGAATTTCGACATTGGTGTTGGAAAGTATCCATGGAAGCCACATTTGCAGGAATTGCACCAGCGAGGCATCATCGAATCGTTCGATACCATAACTGCTGAAGGTGGTGGCGTATGTCCCGCGCTGCGGCCCGGCCGCCGGATAGCAAACCATCATCGTTTGTCCCTGCGGATTGTTGAAGACCGCTTCCAGGGCTCCGGTTCCCGGCATTAAATCATCAGTATAATCCAGAAATGATGAGTAGCGGCTGTTACCGGCAAAACCATTCATGAATGTCCCCGAAGCCCCGATTGTCGATGTTGCCTTGTAATCCTGCATGGCACCATTAATGTGCAGATAGGTATTATTGAATGTATTATATCCGACATCACGCATATAATCCTGGCTGAAAAGGCCCAGGCGTCCCGCACTGCTGAGATATGAAGTAAAAACCGCAAGCTCCGAGGCGTTGATGCAGTCACCGTATGAGGCTCCGTAGGTGGTCTGGCCGAAATACGATGCGGTTGTCCAGAGGACGGCATGGTACATAATTAAATCATTCAGTGTCGGTGTTCCTTCCTGTGCTGTATTGAAAATGTCGAAGGAATAACCGGAATGATACATGGCTTCGACCAAATTGCCCGACCAGTTGGAGCCATTATTGTCTATAACAAGCAGAATATTCTGACGATTTATATTTATTCGGAGTTCGATATCCTGAGTCGCACCGTCGGCATCGATGTGAAGATTGCAGGTTACCGCCGAATCACTGTTCCCCGAAAGAACCTCAAATCTTAAAGGCGAGGCATTATTATCAATATATGTATTATGATCGACGGCGCCGAAATCGGCCTCGCTGTCGATAATCGATATTCGAGTGTCGGCGGTTGACAATGTCCCCTTAAGATCCGATGCGCCGACCCCATCGCAGGAAAGATTTAATACCAGATCGACCGTTTCACCATTGTCGGCATCCCCATTGAAATTGGCTGTCCCCGATCCGGTCAAAGTATCGATGATGTCATATGACATAACTCTGAATATGGGCAGTACGGGATCGGCATGTATATCGGCCTTTATGGAATCAGAATAATATTCAATATTCGCTATGGTCACGATTCCGGTGATAGCGTCATAGCTGACGCTTGAAGGTACGGTCGAGAAACTGAAATGATCGTTTGCGCACGCGCCCGGGAAAAGATCGCCGGCATCGCCGCGGTTGGTTCTGGGATCGGCATTGCCGCCCGCCATATCGCGCTCCAGGTCAAAATTACCGTCAGCCTGCTCCAGCGAGACATAGCGATGAGTCTGGTCGGCCTGCCAGCCGTCATAGTCAATATGCCAGATAGCCAGGCCGCCATCACCGCGCGAAAGCGAATCAAAGCCTATTTTGGCCCTGTTTTCGATCAGGAAATGTTCATCCGGGTTCAACGGGTTGCTGACTTTGTAGCAGACAGGATTGGTTTCCACCGGCGGTATGACCAGATTTTCGAGATTTCCCGTGATTTCAATCGGGGTCAGCCATTCCAGACGTCTTTTCATTTCGGCGCACATATGCGTCGGGCGTTCGGGGTTTCCCGGAAGCGCGCCCCATGAGCCGCTGCCCATCAGGCACCAGGTTCCGACTCCTTCGGAGCCGCCATTGGTATCATACAGGTCGGGCATTCCCAGAACATGACCATACTCATGGCAATAAACGCCAATTGCAATAAGCTGTCCGAGCATGTTTTCTTCAGGTTCGGTCGAGTAGCGTCCGGTGCTGATACCATCGGCGGTCATAACCTCATAATACCACGCATGTGACCAGATATCGTCGGTCGAACCCGATTCCTCGGCCGCCGGACCGGCATGTACCAAAAAAATGCCCTCGGCATAACCATCACCATTATTGTCGAATTGTGCGAAATCAATGGTCGGGTCAAGGATATTCACACAATCCTCGAGTAATCCCTGGGAATTGTTGGGGTAACCGCCCATGCCGTAATCATCGCCCACATAATAGGCATATGATTGCGGGGCCATTATCCACGCCGTGACAAAACCATCGATGGCAAAGGCGCCGTACGAAACTTCCTGAAAATATTCATACATCGATTCGGTCGGAATAACGCCGGTCGAAAACATCAGGTCGTGATAGGCCGATGTGGGATGTGCGGACGTGTCGGCTAGGTGATCGGGGAATTGAACGAGAATAAGCAGTATATTATCGGTGTTTCGCGGCCTTTTTAAGGCCGCTTCATCCAGGTCGGCCTGAATCTGGGGATTAAATAGCGGCCTGGCCCGTTTGGCCGCATCGGGTATCGGAATCTTGAGGCGCTCAGTATACCACTCCACCGGCGCCGGCGGCATAATGGCATGAGTTGTCAGGCTCAATGCGAAGATTGTTAGAATCGACAGTAACATGGCTCTTGAAGCAAATCTCATGGCAGAATCTCCCGGTTATGGCTTATTATTTTTATTGTCGTGTCAAAGTTGCTTTTTCTAAATCGTAAGGCCAGTAATAATTTATGTACTGAAGGCTCCCGCTCTGTCTGCCGATTCGGTCCTTTCCGATTCACGTGAGGTAAACAGAGATATTAAGCAGGTACTGACAGGCAATATAGCTGTTTTTCGCGATTCGTCAATAAAATATCCCGTCATAGACCAATATGGCAGTCAGAAGCGACAATAGCACGGCATTGAGAATTGGCCTCTTATCTGAATGGTTAGGTTAAATATGAAATCCGACAAATTTTCAAAAAAAATGAATCGTTTTCGGGAAAATCTTATCTAATATAAAAATGAGACAGTAATATTTTAAGCAGGTAATTTTATACAAAAATAGTCTTGATGCCAAAGATGATGGGAGATATCGATTTGACGGAAAATAGCCTTGCAATACAACAGTCCGTGGGATTGCCCCGCCCCTCAGTTTGAAGCGGTAACCACCTTACAAACCTCTGACAGGGGACAGCCGGCCGGCAATTCTCCGCCGGTATAAAAATTGGCGTTGCCGCACAGGTTATTTATTGATAGATTGATTAATCGAATTAGATTTGGGCTTAAGCGAGTTTTATGACGACCGACTCACCAAAACAAAAAGATTCTTTTGAACAAAGAATCATAGCCGTCCTGAAAAAAATCCCCAAAGGCAAGGTGGCCAACTACGGCCTGATTGCGGCCGCCGCCGGAAATCCGCGCGGCGCCCGGCAGGTGGTCCGGATCCTTAATTCGTCCTCAGAGAAACACAAACTTCCATGGCATCGGGTCATCAACCGTGAGGGCAAAATATCGCTGCCGCCGGGCCGGGGATATGAACTTCAGAAAGCACTTCTTGAAAAAGAGGGTATCGTTTTCGATTCCAATGATCGAATCAATTTTGAACGCTTTCTCTGGCTGCCCAAATGAGATGAAAAGAAAGAAATTATTTTTGACAAATATTGTGAATATATTCACAATGTAGATTCTATGACAAAAAAGACATAGAGAATAAAATACAGGAGACAAAGAATGAAAAAACTATTCCTGTCTTTCGGATTAATTGTAATTGCGCTCATAATCGGCGGTTGCAGCCTCTGGTCGGACATGATTAATACCATGCTTCCGTCTCAAAATCGGCCGATTAAAGTTGCTTTCCCGTCCGATAAGGAGACAGTGGAGAGCCTGAAGGGGATCGCTGTCGAACTGAGCGATAAGTACGGCCGTGATTTTTCACATGTTCAACTTTTTCGCGACTCGGGCATTTATGCTTATGAAGGGCCGAAAACCTGTCTTGAGTGCCATGCAAATATCGAGATCGAGGATGCTGTCAGCGGCGAAAAGAAGACTGTCGACCTCATGGAGAACCTGACTACCTCGGCGCATTATACATTCTTTACCAGCAAGCATCCCAACGTCTATGGTTTCAACGGCAAACTGGCCGATGATTTCCGAATGGGCAAGATCAACCGCCCCTGCCCCAAACCGGGCTCGTTTGCCATGACCGCCTGGGCGGCACCGGTAGTCCTGGCTATCGGCGATACGCTGTCGGAAGGATGCGGCCAGTGCCATATCGGCGGACAGCCGACCGCCCCGCTGGGCGAGATGATGCCGGGCTACAGTACTTCGGATGAAGAAAAGGACGCCATTGATTGCCTGATCTGCCATGCCGTCGCCTATGATATGAATAAGAAGCAGATCACCATGGGGGATGACGGGCGCTGGCACTGGGGGCAGGACCGCTCGATCCGGGCCGCCGTATCGGTGACATCGCCGACTGCTCAAAGCTGTCTGCGCTGCCACCAGCATAATTTCGGCGGCGATATTTATGTTGATGAAGCCGACTCATCGTTCCATGAAAGTATGGTCAATACCGGGCATGAGCGCCCGAGGGTGCTGCATCCTGGAAGCAAGCGCGGAACACCGTACAACCCGGCATGGGACGTCCATGCCGCCGCCGGAGTGGACTGTATCGAGTGTCATAAGACCGAGGGGCATTATATTGCCAAGGGGACACACACCACCACCATGATGGCCAATGACCTTCCTGATGTGGAAGTGGCCTGCACAAATTGCCATGACAAAGAACCGCATTCCAGCGATCCTGAATGGGGCGATTTCTATAACAGCCACACCGAAAAAATTGCCTGCCAGACTTGCCATATTCCGTCGCTGCAGGAAGATAACGCCACCTACCGCGATTTTGCCACGCCGACCTATGAGGAACATCCGGGGATATTTGTCTATACTGATATTAAGAAAGAGACTGAGCCGGGCAAGGGGATCAAATATGCCTGGTGGAACGGCGATGCCACTTTTCTCGGCAATCCGATCGGCGACAATCCCAACGGCAAGAATTTATACAGATTTTACAATCCGACCCATATCTGGCCGGAGTACGCCGACTTCGATTACAAGGCCTGGTATGAGAAGGTCATGCGGCCCATTGCCAAAAAAGGGCGCCCGTCGAAAATATATGCCATGAAGCTGTTCAACGGCCGCCAGCATATCGATCTCCAGAATATGGGGCCGTTCGGCGGCATGTACCTGCCATACAATCTGCCCACCTACTACAAAACCGGCAACCCGGATAAGGCGGCCATGGTGGAGATGGAAAATCCGATGATGAAAATGATGTACGCCTGGATGTTCAAGGTGTATATGATGAACGAGTTCATGGAATATATGGATATCGACGGCTGGAACACTTCGGCTTATGAACAGGCTTCCAAAAATGAGAAAGTGGAACCGCGTTGGATACCGCAGGATGCCCTGCTTGAGATCAGCCATGCCATCCGGAAAAACGGTGCCCTGACCTGCAACAACTGCCATTCTCCGGAAGGGGTCATGGATTTCAAAGCACTCGGCTATGACCCCGATGAGGTCGTATCATTACAGGAGCCGCGAATGTAAAAGAATTACTCTGGGCTTATTTAAAGCTATGAGTTTTCTTATGAAAATTAGCCGGACCCCGGGCATTACGCCCGGGGTTATTTTTTGGAAATGGCACAATTTTGAAAGTTATTGTCTCATAGTTTCTTAACAATCATTGACCTCCGAATGATTTTTGGTCATTTTTGGTCTTTGTTATTGACAGGGAAAAAATCGATAAAAAATACCAAAAATGTCATCAATAAAGTATAGACTTTTTGTCCGATTTTTGTATATTGGCTATTACTAATACGTTACAACTTAATAGGTGAGGGTGTGTATGCGTGCATTTCAAGGCGGATTGTATCTAATAGTATCCATTATATTGGTAATAATGATGAGTAGAGTTCCTTCGAAAGCGCATTCGCCCCGGGGCTTGATTAATAATATCCTGATCTATGGCTCAAGTGCCAATATTAATTCCGCCTTCACGACCGAAGTAGTCACCGATGTCGAGGATGACGAGCACGGGGAAGGACTGCCCTATCGATTCGAGCTTTCACAAAACTATCCCAACCCGTTCAACCCGGTGACAAATATAGAATACAGCATTATGAGCCGCTCACAGGTGAGGATAGAGGTCTTCAATATTCTTGGCAAGAAGGTGGCGACCCTCGTCGATGAAACCAAACCGGCCGGAACGTACAATGTGACCTGGGACGGGCGTGATTTCGAAGGCAATCCGATCGCCTCCGGTATTTACCTGTACCGCTTTACTATGGGGGAATACATGGAAACGAAGAAAATGATGTTGGTGAAATAATGACCACGTTGAAGGAAATTATCTGATACTTTGCATGTATTGGCTATTGTGACTAGTGACTTTACTCATCGATTACCAAAAAGCAGGAGCGAGGGCTCCTGCTTTTTTTTATGTCCGAAACTTTAATATTTTATTACAGTATTAATGATAAGAATGTTGTTTTTTGTTTATGGAGTAATAAAGTGCCTGATATAAATATCAGTTACGATTATATCCTGGCCGCTCTAAAAAAGCTGGTATCGATAAACTCGGTTCTTCCAAATGAGGAACCGCTGGCGGCCTTTATTGCCGATGAAATCCGGTCATATGGCCTGGAGCCGGTCTGGCACGAAGTTGCCCCCGGGCGACCCAATGTTTATGCATCGCTTGGTGCCGGCCCAACCGATAAATTTCTTGTATTCTCGGGTCATTCCGATACTGTCCCGCCCGCTTCCGACTGGGAACATGATCCATTCCGGCCGCTCGAAAGCAATGGCCGTCTCTATGGTCTTGGGGCGATAAATATGAAGGCCGGGCTGGCCTGTATATTAATTAACTAATATGACAGGAGTTACATAGAGCTTGATACAGTTTTTTATTACAACCAGAATCGAGAATTGATCGCCAATATTTAATGGCGTAATGTCCACCACATTCCATTCGATGGGCTGTCCCATCTCCATGTCGGTGGTGGCAGGACAATGAATTGCCGTTTGATTCCGGTTTCCTACAAACGTTACAAAGCATCGTTCCATCAGTTAAAATTGTAATAATCCACAGCCTAAGCCAATAAATCCGTAATGCATGGCGATGATGCACTTTAATTCTAACATCGGGTCGCCGATGATAAACTTGTTTATAGGTGCGCCGACAAGTTTTACATTCACCGGCAAACCCATCTTTTGTTGCACGATTCTTATAAAACTCACTCACTAATTTGGTTTGTCCGCATGCGGGGCAACGTTTCATTCTAACCTCATCATTACTTTATCTTCTTATACCGCAACCGACGTGCCAAAGGCTTCGATACGCTCAAGAGTAACATGTTCGTCATCGGCACACCGTTTGTTTCTTATAATGATAAATCACCTATCTATTAAGGAGCGATGGTATGAAATCATTGAAAGACTTACCGACACTCGCCGAATCACTCGGTATGCCCGAATCTCAAAAGCTTTTGCAATCTTTTTATCTCAGATGCAGAATGATGAATTTGACACCGACAGCCCTACAAGCCGATGCCGATCGATTGCGTTATTTATTAAAATATACCCATTCAAGGAAGTTGGAATTGGATGCACTCACCGTTCGGGATTTACAGAATTATCTGCTCTCAATAATAGATGTCATTAGCCCCATTACCGTCAATGGACGCATTACCGTTTATAAAACTTTCTTCAAATATCTATATGATGAAGGACTGATTCCTATGAATCCGGCCAGTGGCTTACATAAGCTTCGTGAACCAATTCGATTAAAAGATACCGTTACCCCTGACGAAATGGTGCGGGTTTTAACTACTTGCAATCGCAAGACCTTCTTTGGTAGTCGTGATTTTTGTATAATACTTCTGACTTATGATTCAATGCTCCGGCTGTCGGAATTATTGGCACTCAAATTATCCAACATCGATCTACAGGGAAGATTGGTCAAATTGTATGGCAAGGGACGTAAGGAGCGATATGCGCCATTTTCCGGTAAAACGGCCAAAGCCATATATACCTATCTAATAAAATTCCGTTCCAAGATTGAAGGCGATTTGCTCTTTCCGCGTCTCAACGGCGGTCAATTGAAAAGATTGGGAGGATATCATATAATACAGAAAGCCGGTAAAAGAGCCGGTATTAAATTATATCCACACCTATTGAGACACTCAGGAGCAAGTCAATATATCCGACAAGGGGGTAATATTGCGATTCTTTCACGCATACTTGGACACTCATCACTCAAGACGACACAGATATATTTGCATTTATCGGGTGAAGATTTGTTAAACAATTTTGAAAATTTAAGTCCAACGAGTGGTATGGAATTTTAATTGTGCTCTGCCGGATTTAATAAGGATCACCATGAAGTTCCCCCGATTTAGTGGACACGGAGAAAGGATACTATTATTATGATTCTTTCTCATCCTGAGTCCCGAAGGACAGGAGGTGTTCAGATGT
>PGXB01000058.1 GCA_002838945.1 candidate division Zixibacteria bacterium HGW-Zixibacteria-1 | reverse complement strand
ACATCTGAACACCTCCTGTCCTTCGGGACTCAGGATGAGAAAGAATCATAATAATAGTATCCTTTCTCCGTGTCCACTAAATCGGGGGAACTTCATGGTATGACATAAGTAAAATTCATTCTTTTCATAAAGATCTCACTTATCTTTATAAGATTACGATTATTACCTTTCCAGGGCATCTATTCTTTTTATTAATGATTCATTTTCGGCTTTCAACTCTTTTATTGCCTCCACCAGCACTGCCGTCAGTCTGGAATATGCCACCAGCTTACTGCCGTCACTGTCGGAGCGCACCAGTTCCGGAAGCACTTTTTCGACGTCATCTGATATCAAACCGATCTGATCGCCGTTATATCTCACGCCATTAAGAGCGGCCACCATCTCGAGGGCATTTTCAATTGACCCTGTCACTTCTCTGGTATCTTTGGTGGCGTATTCGGTGATCGATCCGGTGGCGATGATATTGCCGATCACATGAAGGGCTTCATTGGGGTATAAGGTCCCGATTCCAATCCGGCTGTTAAAATAATCGGTGCGTAATGCGATGGTGTTTACGAAGGGAGGGGTACCATAGCTGGTCAGGACCAACCGGCTGGTGTCCGCCTTTAGCGACATTGACAGCAAAGGGCCACCGGCCGCCTTAAAACTCGAAAGCGCAAAAGTCCCGCCTTCTACAACCGAGCTGATACTATCACTGAAATTCTTGACTGTAATATTTCCGCCGGATCCTTTAGCGCCGCTGGTAAACATTGATATTGCATCCCGACCGGGCGGCTCCGGCTGCGGATCAAACATTCTGATGCTAAATCCTAAAGTGGGATCGGTATTAAAAGCAATCGCCTGCCTGCCCGATGGCTCTGGCAGGGGGTCATACATTATCCAACTTGCCCCGCCATTCTGTATCGAACGCATTTCAATCACCGGATCGGCATGGTAAGAGGTGAGCGTGTTGTTAAGCCGAAGATAAGCGCCAGGACCGGCTTTAGCGCCATTCATACCGATCTTGACGGCCACCTGCCCAGGGGGTTCCGGCTGTGGATCGAACATTTTTATCGTGGCCCCGAACGAAGGATCGGCATCTATAGACAATAAGAAATCTTCGGAGGATAACAGGCCGGGTCTGGGAAAAACCAGGCGGCCCCCGTCATGAAACGGGCTGGGCTCGACTCCCATATATTTGCCGATGACGTTGTTAAAATCGCAGCGGCTTCCGGTCGAATTGGCCGTTATACGAAATGCCCGAAAGAGACCCTTGCCGCCTTCGGATATTCCGTTAACTGTCATACTTCCACTGGAATCATCGGCAGCAAAAACAACCAGTGAATCGCCATTGGTGTTTTTTAATTCGAGAAAACCCTCGCCGCTTTCCAGGCTTCCGGCCACACGGCCGGCCACCGCGGCAAAGGGTGATGAGGTCAGCATAGTTCGCGGATAAATCTCCGGGTCGCTGCCGACTTTTATACCCAGCTCCAGGACGGCATCCATTCCCCCGTCAAAGACCGATTCGGGAATCGGGTTAGAGGACCCAAGTTTATAATTTAACAGCCCGTTGCTGACATATACATTCTGAGGACCGCTGGTCCACAACGGAACCGGCAAACCCTGGCCGTAGATAGTAAATGTCAGGGTATAATAACCATTTGCCACCGGATTGCCGGCGTTGTCGGTCAGCCTGCCCTGATAGTTGATCATCTGTGATGAAAAACCATTAACGGCAATGACCGCGAAGAACAGCACGAGAATCAAAATCGATCCGCTGCGTTTGCACATAGTATCCTCCAAGAAAGAAATAGTAAATATCACTTTTCACATAAGAGAAAGAGTTTTAATTTAAAAAGCTTCTATCAAAGGCTGAATTCATATATTCATCCGGCCGGACATTTTAAGTATCTTTGCAAAAATTCCGGACGCAACTCACTAAAAAGTAAAAACAATTCTGGACAAAAGTTATCCTAATAATAACAAAAATAGTCATATTTGTCAAATTGAAAATTATGGTCACCGGCTATGCCGGAAAACTATACTTAGACTTAAATATATAAATTTCCGATATGGAGTTAATTCGGGTGATTATAAAAGCCCCGCCGAAGCGGGGCCTTTATATTAATATGCAATGACCTGATTAAAAATCAGTGGTGCCGGTGAATTTAAGCGAGCCAAGATGAATCGTCGGCGCGGCGATGCATCCGACCGCATCCCACCACGATGGCACCAGCTTGCGCTCTTTCGAGATGCCTTTCACCGTCGAGAACGCACGCAGCATCGAGTCGGTGAACCGGAGGTTCTTGATGCCGTGCTTGATCTGACCGTTCTCGATCAGGAACGTGCCGTCGCGGGTCATCCCGGTCAGCACCGCCTTGGGTGGATCGATCAGACCATTCACATAATGGAACCTTGTCACCAGGATACCGCGTTCGACCGACGAGATCATCTCCTCCTCGGTCTTGTCACCGGTCCCGATGAAGATGTTCAGCCCGATAGCACCTTCGCCGTGATTATCGGCGGTCAAGGCATGACCGGTGGAGGGAACGCCGTGTTTCTTGCCGGTCAGCCGGTCCCAGACCACGCCCTTGCCGACGCCCTTATCGACAAAATAGACTTTCTTTTTCGGGACACCTTCAAAATCAAACGGCAGCGCAATACCCGATGGATCGTTGCCGTCATCGAAGATAGTTATCGATTCATGCATGATCTTCTTGCCGATATTCTCGGCCAGAAACGAACGCTTTTCCATGAAAGCTCTCGAATTGAACCCGACATAGTTGAGCCATTCGAAGGCTTCGGCGATAGCCGACGGCTCCAAAATGACTTCATAATCACCCGGCTTAATCTTCTTCGGATACTTTGACAACCGGGCCTTCTCGACGGCGATATCGGCCAGCGCCACCGGATCGATATTGTTGACATCGCGCGATGTGCCCGAGGCATAACCCGATGAGTTCTTCGACATGGCGATAATATTGATGCTGGAACCGGTCAGAGGCTGATAGCAGCGGACCCCTTTGGTGTTGAAGACCGCCACCTCGCCCTCACCGGTCGAAAATGCGCCGGCCATGGTGTACTTGCGCCGGTTGCCGCGGACGAAAATCCTCTTCACCTGGCGGGCGCGATCCTTCGGTTTGTAGTCGGCCGTATTTTCGAAGTAGGTATTGATTTTAGCGTACTCGGCCGGCCCCGGAAGGCCGTCGAAATACTTATTGTCACGCTGGAACTTGGCAATTTCCAGCGAATTTTTCAGGGTTGCCTTGAGATCATTCAGAGCAATCGAGTTGGTCGAAGCGACGCCGATTTTCTTGCCGATGACGGTCCGAATCAGGACCTGCGCATTGGTTTCGTTCACATTCTGATGAATGGTCGAATTGGCGAAGCGGGTCAGGCCGGTTTCATTGCCGACGAAAGTAATTTCGGTTTCATCGGCCTTGCTTGACTTGACGACATTTTCGAAAGTCGAAAACAGTTTTTCTTTGCCTATCATTTGCTCACCCCCACTTTCACTTTACGGAACCTTGTCGGCGCGGTACCATGGGCCACGCGGGCGGTTTGCATCGGTTCACCTTTGCCGCAGTTGGGGACACCCCAGACTCGCCAGTGTTTGTGGTTACAGATGGCATCGCAGGAGTTCCAGAATTTGGGAGTCATCCCGGTATAGAGAGGGTTCTTGAACATCCGGCCGAGTTTGCCGTCCTTGATCTCCCAGGCGCACTCGACGCCGAACTGGAAATTAAGACGTTTGTCATCGATCGACCAGACTTTGTTCATATCGAAGAATATGCCTCTTTTCGTATCGGCGATCAGGTCATCGAGTTCCCACTCGCCCGGCTCGAGATTGATATTGGTCATGCGGATGAGCGGAATCCTATTCCAGCCGTCGGCACGCATAGTGCCGTTGGAGCGTTTTCCGACTATCGGGGCGGTCTCACGGCTGGTTAAATACCCCACATGAACGCCTTCTTTAATGATGGGCGCTCTCTGCGCCTTGACGCCTTCATCGTCGTAACCAAATGACCCCAGCGCGCCCGGAATGGTGGCATCGGCAAATATATTGACGATATCGGAACCGTATTTAAGATTGTTCAGGCCATCCGGCTGCATGAAGGAACCACCGGCCAGTGAAATCTCGGTGCCAAGCACCCGGTCAAGTTCGGAAGGATGGCCGCATGATTCATGCACCTGTAGAGCCATTTGCGAACCGCATATGATAATATCGGTTTCGGTATCCGGGCAGTCGTCGGCTGTTAAAAGCTGAATCGCCTCTTCCCTGGTCTTATCGACATTTTCCAGAAGTTGCAGGCCATCGATAAATTCATAACCGCGGGTGGCATAGTCGCCGCGATGCGAATTGGGATAGGAACGCTTTTGCACTTCGTTTCCGTCGGAAGCAACGACCTCGTAGCCGCCGCCCGACTCGATAATATCCTGCTCGATTTCGGCGCCTTCGGTGGAGAAAAACAGTTTATTCGTCCTGTAAAAATCCAGAGAAGCTTTGGCCATTTTAATTTTATCATCGGTTTTCAGCTTTTCGCAGATTTCCAGAAGCAGGCCGATTTTTTCATCGGTTGGAACCGCAAACGGGTCTTTCTCGCAGGGAGTGGCATAATGATCCTTGAAGGCCTCCTGCTCAGCCAGTTTCACCGATTCCTTTTTGGCTGAGGCCGAGGCCCGGGCAGTCTGCAGGGCTTTGTTGGCGGCCTTTTTTATGTCGGCCTCGCCGGTTGAGGCCACTGCTGCAAATCCCCAAGCGCCATTGTGAAGAACACGCACACCGACTCCCACATTGACGACTTTCGACAGGGAATCGACCGTGCCGTCCGTCACCTGAATTGATTCTTTCTCCGTTCTGACATAGCGGCAATCGGCATAATCGACCGATTTGCCCTTTAGCCAGTCCAGAACATTTCCGAGTTTATTATTCATCACACCTCCAATTCTATTCGAAATTTGCAATTTATGGTGCCTTTTGGGTCATGGCAATTTACTTCAACATCTACGTAAAATCAAGCCGGGAGATTTCACATTT
The DNA here is from genome assembly GCA_002838945.1 of candidate division Zixibacteria bacterium HGW-Zixibacteria-1. Classification (NCBI taxonomy): domain Bacteria; kingdom Pseudomonadati; phylum Candidatus Zixiibacteriota; species candidate division Zixibacteria bacterium HGW-Zixibacteria-1. The sequence continues at coordinate 21,582 of PGXB01000058.1, read as the reverse complement.
TCAAGTTGTTGGCAAACATCGAGTTTCAAAAAAATAATAAAGGCCCGCCGAAGCGGGCCTTTTGAGTATGAGAAATTGACGTTTGCCTATTTCCGCCGCCTTTGTACAGATAGCTGATCAAATATGTTACATCAAGAATGTTGACAGCGCAATTGCAGTTGGCGTCCCCGGAACAGAGCGGATACGGCTTCGGCACCGGACCACCCTTATAGAGGTAGCTGATCAGATACGTCACATCCAGAATATTATAGGCCAGGTTGCCATTGGCATCACCCGGCAGACAGTCGCAGATTACTTCACAGGCATCGTCGGTACCGTTTTGATTATTGTCTCCCAGACAGGTGGTCGCGCCGATCGGTGACGGCACACCGCCCTGATCGTCGCAGCACAGCGGATCGAGCATCTGGCAGGAGCCATCCTGCAAGCAGCAGGCCACCGGAGCCGTACATACGGTTCCGACTCCCTGCGGAGTGCCAAGCATATTTATGCAGCACAACGGATCGACCATCAGGCAGTTTCCACCCGGCATACAGCAGGCTTGCGGCGCGGTACACTGTGTTCCAGGGCCAAGCGGCACCCCACCCATATCGTCGCAGCAGATAGGATCCATCATCTGGCAGGAACCATCAGGCATGCAACAGGCTTCAAGAACGGTACAGGATGTACCCGGTCCCTGAGGCGTTCCGCCAAGTTCGTTAATACAGCAAAGCGGGTCGGCATTGATGCAACCGCCGCCGGGCAGACAGCAGGCCTGGTAACCGGTGCAGACGGTGCCGTCACCCTGATAAACACCGCCGAGATTCTGACAATCGGCCGCAGTCGTTACGATACAGTCGGTCATCGGTCCGCCGGTCGGATTATAGCAGCAGGCACCTGTCTCCTGCTGAGGCGGCTCACCGGTTATGACAAAGGCAAGATCAAGCGAGACTCCTTGCTTCGGGCAACAGGAATGCAGAATGATTCCGGCCGGTATGACAAAATTGTAACCTCTTATATCAACCGATACCCATTCCGGGTTATAATCTGGAAGAATATAATCAAACAGGTAATGGCCATTGGGAATTTCACTCATGAAAAGGGTTTGTCGACCTATATACAGTTCTTCGGGTACACCCGGAAGAGGCGGCATACTGTCCTGGGGGAAGTCAATCGACCACCGGTCGGTTGACCAGTTGACCGCAATCTCAAAAAACGCCGGTAACTGAGGATCCATACGGAAAACATCGAATTCGAATCGACCGGCCTTATAATTATCATAAGTAAACTTATGATCATAGAACCAGATATTCCACCAATCATACATGGGATAGAAATACCAGCCGTCGCCGAAGGCATTCTCCCCGCCGCCTCCGCCAAAGGCTCCATCAGGCAGCATTTGAGCATAAAAGGCATTAGCGACAGTATCGCATGCTGCAGCCGGTTCAAAAAGCTCCATCCAGCTCAGGTTGCCCCAGAAGGCATATACGGCATCATCGTTCCAGTGATCCTGAGTTGATTTCCAGCCCCACTGAGTTGTAGACGGGTCGGCCACAATGGCAGAAATATTCAGCCAGTAAACTGTCCCCGAATCCTGCCAGACCCAATTCTGTTCATCAAGACAAACATCATACTGGAAATATGGCTGGTGATCATCCGGAATGACCAGGCCCTGCGACGGATCATACCAGCCTTCCAATGTCGGCGGATCATGAGGTGTTCCCGGCATCCCGGGTACTTCCAATTCCCAAAGTGTCGGTCCGGGCATACTGTACCCGGTCGGACTCTGGTCGGCCGGGATGTCCATGTGGAGACTGAGAACAAAATTAACTACTTGACCCTGAACGCCGTTCATCCACGCTCCCCACCAGTGGACATCTTTTATCCACCCGGTTTGCATGCACATAAAATCATCGGCCAGTACCAGCGGTTGAGTAGCATTGACCGCCCAGCCGGTTTCATCCGGTAATTGCGGATAGTGCATTTTGTGCGGATCGCCCGGATTCCATACACATTCAGTGCCACCTTCAAAACCGACCTCGACATCATCTATGGCCCATATGTACCAAAGGCCATCGTTTGACGGCGGGTCCACCGCATGCCAGGCAAGTTTTATTGTTTGTCCGGCATAAGCAGAAAGATCGATGACGTATGGAAAGCTCCATTCATTCCAGGCATTTCCAGTAAGGGTGCTTAAATCAAAAAGAACGGTCCAGGTAATGCCATTGTCGGTGGAAACCTTAACATAATAGTGGTCGCTATGTGTGGAACCTTCCCATCCATAAGTCCAAAAGCTGACATAGTAGTCGGCCCCGGGCGGGCCCGAGAGAGCTATATCCGGTGAAATTAGCCATTCATCCTGATGATTATAGGACCACCAGAGTCCAGCCGCATAATTTCCCGTATGAAGGGTGTAATCGGTTTGAGACCACCATCCCGGGATCGAATTGCTGTTGTCAGTGCAGGTTTGAACTATCGACCAGCCTGGCGGCGGCCAGACAGGCCCTTCAAAACCTTCCGTTAAGAGTGCGGTTCCTCGAGGAAGGTCAGACTTTCCAACATCTAATGTGTTGTTCGATACCGCATCCCTGGCTCGATTCTCAAGATCTGCCGGCAACATAGCGGCAAAAACAAGAATGAACCCCAGGGAAAGAATTAACAGTTTTTTTCCCATCAGTAGTCCTCCAAGAGCTGAAGATTTATGTTATTTTTGCCATACTCGCCGTTAAGCAGGCGTCTATTTTTAAGAAGTACTGACAGTCCGCAACTGACCCGGACTGCCCTTATATACTGAATGGACGGTGACCAGCCTGGTCACACATCGATTATTTATCGATTAAGTAGAAATCAAAACCGGTCAAAACCGAGCCGGTAAAATCCATGAAAATATCAAATTCCGTTTGGACATTAATAAGTTAAGGTTCATCATCATTTTTGTCAACAATTATATGTAAAAAATATCGGACAGATATTGCGCCGATTACTGTGGGATAACTAAGATGTTATCCGGCAAACCGTAATAAAAAAGGGCCCGCCTGAAGCGGGCCCGATAGTAATTATCAATACTAATTCCCTGTCCGCAGCGGCGGACCGCAATTAATCAGCCATTGCTGACAAGTGCAAGGCGGATTCCGCCTTTGTACAGATAGCTGATCAAATATGTTACATCAAGAATGTTGACAGCGCAATTGCAGTTGGCGTCCCCGGAACAGAGCGGATACGGCTTCGGCGCCGGACCACCCTTATAGAGGTAGCTGATCAGATACGTCACATCCAGAATATTATAGGCCAGGTTGCCATTGGCATCACCCGGCAGACAATCACATGCCTGCCCCGTCTCACCCGTGATAACAAAGGCCAGATCAAGCGACTGCTGGAAGGCCGGCGGTTCATACAAATCAACCCACAGGCCGATTAAGGCGCCTTGAGTCATTCGTATTGTTCCTGTCGACGAACCTGAAAGCCCGGCAAGAGGGGATCCCGGGGCACCGACGAAGTCGATCCGATAAGTGATATCAAAGAAACTTTCAACCCACCAATCAGGATTGTCATATTTCTCTTTCACTTTGACTTCACCGGGACATGGCAGTCCGTTGGCTTCGCCTGCTGTAATTCTCAGCAAGTCAAAATCAGGATCGCCCACAATCTCGCCCAACATGGAAATAATAACGCCCGGGAATATTTGTATCGGGTCGCCGAGATTGGGCGGTCCGGTATTGGTTTCCATGCTTATCGGTACGGTAATATTACGATTGTAGCCAGCCAGCATGCCGGTGCCGTTCATGATCAGACGAAGATCGGCATCGAACTGCTGAATCTCTCCGCCGAAAATTCCTCCCGGACTATGAACAATATTGCGATAGGCGGTAATAATCGGATCGGATTCGATGGTCGTTCCCGGAGGAAGCCCGTCGATGATGTCCATGGTCTGCTCGTCGGCCATATATGGGCAATCGGCCGGAAGAATGGCGGTACCGGAACCATTATCGGGGGAACTGCAGAAATCACCAAAATAGTCGGCCCAGGTGGCGTCATCATTCCAGTGATCGAGCGTCGATTTCCAGCCCCAGCGGGCGAATCCGGGTGATGTTTCGAAGATGGCCGTGATGTTCAACCAGTAAATGGTCTGCGCATCCTGCCAGAACCAGGCCGCTTCGGGCAGGTAGATATTATACTGGTATAAACCAATATGGTCGTCCGGAGCATACCATGGGATCTGCGGACTGTACCAGCCTTCGGGAATCTGCATTTCATACGGAGTTTCGCTGAAGTAATCGGTTTCATATTCCCAGAGTATTTCTCCGGGATGGCTGTATAGTTGATCGACCCCAGCGAGAACATCGGCATGAATACTCAGAATAAATTTCTTGACATGCTGGGTGCTTCCAAACTCATAAGCTCCCCAGAAGTGAATATCCTTGACCCAGCCGGTTTCCGTGCACATCCAGTCATCGGCCAGCACCACCGGAAATGTCGCATCGACGGCCCAGCCATTAACATTCGGCAGCTGCGGGAAATGCATCTTGGCCGGCATACCCGGTTCCCAGTTTTCACAGGCGTCGTTGACGCCGTTCTTATTATTGTCGCCAAGACACCTGGTTCCATTGCCCATGTACGTCGAATTCGGCAGATTATTGCAGTCGGTTATGGTCAACTCGACACAACTGCCGTCTTCAAGGCAACAGGCGCCGGTCAGAATATCACAGGCATCGTCAACTCCGTTGCCATTGCCGTCGCCCATGCAAACCGGCGAGCCGTTCGGCGAAATCCAGCCGCCCATTTCATCACAGCAAAGCGGATCGACATCGGTGCATCCGCCACCCGGCAAACAGCAGGCCTGGGGCTGAGTGCATGATGTGCCCGTTCCCTGGGGCGTGCCGCCCATATCGACACAGCAAAGCGGATCAAGGTTGATACAAGTGCCGTCAGGCAGACAACATCCCTGGGGCTGCGTGCAGACCGTTCCCGGCCCCTGAGGTGTTCCGCCAAGGATATTGACACAATCGGCCGCAGTCGCCATCAGACATGACCCATCCTGCAGACAGCATGCTTCCGGTTCCACCTGCACCCCGGCTGTAATAACGAAGGCCATATCGAGCGATTCGCTCGTGGGATTCGGCGGATACTGAGGGCAGAAAGTCGGCGGAGGACCGCCCTGCTGCAGAAAACTGACCAAATATACGAGATCACTTGAATTAATTACGCAATCACCATTGACATCTGCCGCGGCATAGAAAGGCGGAGTTGTTCCCGGAATAAAGTACGGCGGCGGCGGCCCGCCCGAAAACAGGTAATTCTGCAGGTAGGTGGCGTCATCATTATCGACGTCACCGTCATTATCGACATCACCCGGCAGATAATGGTATCCCGGCGGCGCGAAAAGCTCGTACCACTGTAAATTGCCCCAGGTTGCCCAGGTGGCATCATCATTCCAGTGGTTCAGTGAGGTCTTCCAGCCCCACTGGGTGGCGGCCGGATCCTGAACGACGGCTGAAATATTCAGCCAGTAGGTGGTTCCTTCTTCCTGCCAGAACCAGTCATTTTCACCAAGAAAAACATTATACTGGAAATAGGCGTCATGATCATTGGTGAAAAACTCCCCGGTCAAAGGATCATACCATCCCTCAAGCGAGGGAGGATCGATCGGCCGGGGTACGAAATTAAATATTTCCCGTTCCCAGAGAGTCGGTCCGGGCATGCTGTAACCGAACGGACTCTGACTGGCCGGAATATCGGCATGAATACTGAGGACAAAATAAAGAATCTGGCCCTCGATACCATGTTTCCAGGAGCCCCAAAAATGAATGTCCTTAACCCAGCCGGTCCCGCCGCACATCCAGTCGTCGGCAAGAACCAGCGGTTGCGTTGCATTAACATCCCAGCCGGCCTCATCGGGCAGCTGCGGGAAATGCATCTTGTGCCCATCTTCCGGATTCCAGTCGGCCATGGCCGGAGCAACAAACAGCATAACCATGGCAAGCAGGAACGGAAAAAGATACTTTCTTCCCATGAAGTGCCTCCATTAGTTGGGTTTATTAGAAAAAGTTTTTAATATTGTTGGCATAACTCGCTGGTATTTATAAAGCTGACATTACCACGGGCCGGATTATATCGATTATAGATTGAATTATTTATTATAACCCCGGATTAATTTCCGGCCACTGTACTATGATATTTTGGTGTAAGATGCAAATCTTACAAAACAGTCATTTACGATTGCTCTCTTAAACGTCCGTATTCTTATAGATGACATTTCGATACTTGTCAAAATATCATGAATTGATTCGGCAGACCTTTTAAGAAATAAACAACTGTCATTGTTAAAGACTGTTACCTGCTTTATAATTAATAAGTTATGACAAATTTGTCAATATTTATTTTTGTCGGGATATATGATCTTTCGATTCCTCAACCGACTTGTCGAGGATGGAATATATATTATCTAGATTCACGATGCGACTGTGACCGGCCTTGTTGGCAAGAATCGCACAGTCATAGGGATCTATATTTTTGGCCAGACCTGCGACAAATCCGGCGGCAAAGCAGTCGCCACATCCGGTGGCATTTAGGGCACTTCCGGGGTAAGAATTTGCGGCTGATTTGCTTGCGGACTTAACATATCGGCTTGACCATCGCCCGTTTGTAATATGAAATATATGACAACCCCTTGCCCCGTCGGTAATTATAAAATATTTTGACTCAAAATTGACATTATTTTTTACTGCCGGCCGAGCTATTTCCTCAAGATCTGATTCAATTCGGTCGCCGACTTCCTGTTCCGAGTTAACACCTCTCGCAATTACCGCCAGTTCCAGCCGGTTCATTTGTATAAAATCAGCGCGGACAAAGACATCCCTCCAGCTCGGCGGTTTTCTGATAAAACGAGCTCCATTTTTTCTTTTACCGAGGGTCAAGGAATGAATATCTATATACAATTTCCCGTCATAATGTCGTCGGAACTTTTGCAGCGATTGAAGATATATATCCCGGCCTGAAATATAATTCAATAAAACGAAATCACAGTCTTCCAGATAGCGGACCTCGCTAAATTTCAGCGGCGGGACGCCGCCTTCCAGAATCTCACGCTTGTTCTCATTGTCGAGATATGTCAGATGGCAATGATTGTTTCTTTGCGGGACCTTCCTGACGTGGTCGGTACGAATACCGGGAAATTCCTTTAATATATTAATAACTTCCTTATGATGATTCTTCCCGATATTACAGACTGGATAAATACCATCAAAATTTCCAACCAGTGATGATAGAGCAACCAGGTTATATAATATTCCGCCCCACCCCTCCTTGCGGGTACCGTCGGCCAGCCTGATACTGTCACGGTTGATTGTACCGATCACGCCAATTTTCATAATCGCGCGGTGATTGCACCAAACACTTCATCCACCGTGATTTCTTTCATGCACCTCATATAATCATCACCTTTTTTCGAGCAAAAATTCTTGACGCATGAGATACACTCCAGTTGATCTCTGATGATCACGGTCTTTTTGTCGGATATGGGCGAGGTTTCGGCCGGATCATCAGCACCCGAAAGCACCACCAGCGGCGAATCCACCGCGGCGGCCAGATGCGCCAGACCGGAATCATTGCCGATAAAGAGCTTGGCCAGGGAGAGCACCGCTCCCGCGGTTTCAATGTTGGTCTTGCCACAGACATTGAACACTCGCGTTTGATTTCCGGCGATTTCTTCACCGGCGGCATATTCATTCGCGGCTCCCACCAGCACTATATCCAGATTCAGCTCTCCGATTATTTTCCCGGACAGGGCGCGGTAATTTTCACTTCCCCAACGGCGTGAGGGGGCCACGGCGCGGGGAGCAATCGCGGCAAAACCTCGTTTGAGATCGACGCCGGCATCGGCCAGGGTATTCACCGCCTCTTCGACCGCCGGGTTCATCACGGCCAGATGGGGCGGCTCGATTGTGAGCCTGGTATTTCCATAATGCTCGAATAGTCGTTGATAACGAATCGAGCGATGCTGCCCGGCTACATCTTTCGGGTCGAGGATATCATTGAGTAGAAGGCTGCGCCCGTCGCCCTTATAACCTATTTTGGTTTTAACACCGGCCAGGTAAAAAATAAGGGCCGATGAAAATGACGGGGTCAATAAGAGCCCGATACCATAATCCTCTTTTTTAAGAAGCTCCGACTGATAGGTGATGGCCTTTAATCCATGCAGGTATTGATTTTCAACAAGGATCAGGAGGACATCCGGGATTGATCTGTATATCGGTTCGGCCCACTCCGGTATGAGCAAATATATGTCGTCACTGACCCGCCCGGCGGCAAAGGCGGCCGCGGCCGGCTGCGCCATCAGCGAGTCACCAAGATGGTTGGGTGTACGGATTATTATCTTACTCATGCTTCTCCCTGTTTATATATAACATCCCTGTTACCTGCTGTCAACCTTCCAGCGGCGGTGCGTCCACATCCATTGTTCCGGATATTGCCGGATAATTTTCTCGAGCCATTCGGAATATGCCTGCATCATCGTCTGAATATCCTTCTCCGGATCGCGGCTACCCGGCGAATATAAGGGCGCCTCCGTAATCAGCCGAAACCGATCATATCTTTCACGAATCAGACAGCCGAATATCAGCGGGCAATTCATCTTAATGGCAAAAGCCGCCGGTCCTTTATGAGTTGCCGCCGGCCGCCCAAAAAACCGGGTAATAACCGCCCCGGTGGCCGAATGCTGATCGGCCGCCAGGATTACCAGACGATTATCTCGAAGGCTTTTCAGAACATGGCGCGACCCGACCCCGACCGAAATTATCCCCGCCCCGGTCACAGCCCTGATTTTCAAAAGAGCATTGTCCACATATTGATTATGCTGGCGCCCGACCAGAAAATCCGACGGGTACCCGGCTGCGGCGATCCGTGCCCCCAGCAGTTCCCAGTTGCCAAAATGTGCGCTGACCACCAGCCCGCCCCGCCCTTTCCGAAGTGCATCATCCAGATGCTCCGTGCCAATATGCTCCGGGACTATTTCCATTATTTTTTCTTTGCTCAGTAGGGGCATCCGGATAAATTCGACAATACTCCTCGCCATGTTAACAAATACCGTTTTGGCTATTTTCCGGTATTCCGCCTCGGTCTTTTCATCCTTGAAAGCCCGCCGTAAATTATCCAGCGCTATCCGCCGCCGTGAGGTCAGAACGTGGTATGCCGCTTTTCCCAGAATAACCGCAAGGCGGTCGGCCATACGGGCCGAAAACAGCCGCATTATCTGGGTCAGGCACCAGAACAGGATAAATTCGAATCTATGGCTTATCTTCGTCTTCATCGTCATCTATTTCTTCATATTCATCATCATCGTCATAATAATAGAGATCATCATCATCATCATCGTCTTCGTCTTTCTCATAACTTTCGGGATGTTTCGGGTCGCCGTAGTCGAAATCGGTTGAGTGATATTTTTCATCTTCCTCCCATTTGCGGTAATACTTCTTCTTTTTTCTAATCGATAATAAAAATCCGATCACTATCACGACCGCCAGGAATATCCAGACAAAATATAAATCTCCGAACAGGCTCATAATATTGTACCTTGTTTTTAACTGTGCAAAAAACTCTTTTTCAAAATCATCAAGGCCGCCGCCGATGGCGCCGCCAAAGGCCGCATCGACCGACTTCCGGTCCCGCAAATTATCCAGCAATATATTAAACGTCTCGACACCATACTCATCAAGAATATATTTTACCGCCAGATATGACTCGGCATAGGCGGTTTGGGCTTTGCCTTCGGCGAAGCGGTTCATATTTTCGATGTCCCCCAGATGCACCAAACCGTTGAAAACGACCGCGCGCGACATGGTCAGGTTGTTCCCCCAGCCCCATTCGGCCGCCACATACATGGCGACGCCTTCGTCGATCCACCGCGGGGCCCGTTCATGAAACAGCCGGTGATTCAGCACCATGTGGGCATATTCATGCATGACCAGCTCTCGCAGCGGTTTGCCCAGCGGAAAATGCGCCGGCGATTTGAGTGCGATCATCTCGCGGTACGGCAGCGCCGCCGCCGCGCCCCAGTCCGGGAAAGCGGTCCCGATCAGCGCCCTGAAATCGCCGATATTGTCTTTGATATATATCTTGGGCTTATAAGTGAGGGTGTCGCCCAGGATGGCCAGAAGCCGCCCGCGGGCGGCGGTTATAGCCGAATCGATGGGATTGACAAACTGCGTGGTCGGCGCGTTGTACAGAAAATACTGTCGCTCGACAAACGACTCCTCTTGCCCCAATGCCGCCGCGGCCGGGAGCATGACCATCGCCATTATCACCCACAATCGGATAGATTTCATAGGCTTAAAGATAATAATTTAAGCAGCATAAAACAACCTTTTGTGGGAGGGATCAAATAAATAGAAGCCTTTGCTACCGCATTGGTCTAAGGATTTATGAACTGATTAGAATGTAGTCAGATTATTGATTGAAGAAATACTATTTGGGTCAAATCACAATCTCGACATAAAATTTACATAATTAACTCAATATTGGATGTATATGAAATTAGACTATCATAGTAATCATAATCACATTTATTTATTGGATCCACCCAAGCTAATCTACTCATTAAAAAGGCCTTAGGGTCCTTTTCAAATGATTTTCTAAATAATTGTCTAGCCATCAAGAAATCTCCATTGAGGGTTTTTATAATTCCCCATTGATATTGGCAGAGATTATCGGTGCTATCTAAAATAAAGGCAGTATTTATATAATAATTGGCTTCTTTTAAGTTGCATTCAGACAAAAATGACTGCCCCAGCGACAAATAGGATATTGGAAATTGCGGATCGATTCTTATTGCCTTCATCCAGTAATATATAGCACTGTCTCGTTTTGACTCTGCATTAAGAGCTTCACCTAGCATTGTCAAACTACCCGCGTATAGTTGATAGAATTGTTCTTTGTTGTAGGCATTTAAAATCCCATATTCAATGTGTGATACGGCTCTATGAAAATCTTCTGAATTTTGACCATCTAATCCTAACGCTCTTCCATATAGTATATTTGAAAAATAAAATGTGGTGTCATATTGGTAGGCCATTCTAGCGTGATTTATAAAGGCGACAGAATCATGAATGTTTAATTCCTCATTCGCCAGCAAAGAATATAAAAAAGAAAAATCAATATTACCAGCATTTAATTGCCTATTTTGTTTATACTTATTTAGTATATCTTCGATTGTGTTGATTTTTTGAGATCGATCTCTCCAAATTTCGTCTTGCAGAGCTAGAATTACGTTCACCTGTCGGACAATGAATAAGGAAATTTCATGCACTTTTTTTTCGTAATTAACTGAATTTCTATAATCTACGACAAATGTCGCGGTTTCCGCCTTCCATTGAAGGGATTTATCCTGAATTAAATTTGAATTCAATTTGAGAATTAGCGAATCATTGTAATTCTTTATTACACCCCAATATATAAGGAGATTACAATTTTGATTCTTATATAAATTCATCATTTCAGCCTTTGAATGAAATACCCTGGGTACGTAAAATACGTTAATTTTAAATGGGTAAGAAAACTTCTGTAATATTTGTTCTACATTTCCAACTAGTTCGCCAATTTTGAATATATTATCAATGTCCTTATTGGGCGAATCGAACTCGGATATTACAACGTTTAATCCAGAGTCCTCATTACACCCCGCGTAAAAGTATTCAGAACCTTCATTTTGATTTGCTTTGTGGATTATAATGTAGACTACTAAAGAACTTGCTGTCAGAGCAAGAAAGAGTATTGCACCAATTATAAATTGCTTTCTCAAAAAACCGGTCGAACTACCATCATTTTCTCCGCCATTGCCTAATATCACCTCTTTTTTATTAATTACACCATGCATTTTTACTTGGCAAATTAGTCCTTCAATATATTCCAAGGATTTTGCCATACTTGTACTAAACATGTTTATCCACTCTTCAGTAACAGGCAACTGAACAAAACCAAATTTGATATCTTCGAAATTTTTTCTTTGATTTGAACTGCTACCATATATGTAAGAGAGTGTATCCGAGACGATTGTTTTCCATGCTATAAATTTACCATCCTCTTCATGAGTCACATCTTCCAATGCCTTTGCAGACTCTATGAGCTTTCGCAATCTAATAATGGCCTTTTTGCCATTAATCCAATTCAATATATGCTTCAGCATTTTAACAAATGACCTCTGTTTCACTAATATTACAAAACTATAACTTTGACAATTAGCCTAAAAGATTTTCGAACGCAATTTCCATATTTATTCTATGTTTGTCAATTATATAAAGTAACCTATGACTACCCGAAATTTGTTCCAAATGGGTCAATTCGTAATGCCCCCCCTTTTTCCCCCCCTGCAACCTTCCGCCTTTTCGCTTGTTTAATCAGCAATGAATATTTTGTTGACAATAAGCCGCCAAATGGCAATTATATAAGATTATTGCGGTTTTACAGACGGTTAGACAGATGAAGGGAGGCGGCATTTTAAATCAGAACGTCCTGGTCCTGAACCAGAATTATGAGCCTCTATCGGTCTGTTCGGCAAGGCGGGCCTTTCTGCTGCTGTTCATGGGAAAGGCCGAATTGATCGAAAAATACGACGGCGTCAAGATTCACTCGATGCTGATCACCTATCCTCTGCCGTCGGTGGTCAGGCTGGAGCGGTATATCAAATCGCCCCGCAAGAAAATCCTTCTCAGCCGCAAAAACATTATTATCCGCGATGATTATACCTGCTGCTACTGCGGCTTGAAAAAAGGGCCGATGACGGTCGATCATATTATCCCCAAACATCTGGGCGGAGCCGACAGCTGGGAAAACCTGGTCTGTGCCTGCGACCGCTGCAACAACAAAAAGGGCGACCGCACCCCGGCCGCGGCGGGCATGAAGCTTCTCAAGAAGCCCAAGCGGCCCAATCACATAACCTATATTCAGCGCTTTATCGGCGTCAATGACGATAGATGGAAGCCTTATCTTTTTATGGAGTGAGCAATGGAAAACAGAAAAACCATCCTTTCGGGAATGCAGCCCAGCGGCTCCGGGAACCTTCACCTCGGCAACTATGAAGGCGCCCTCAAAAACTGGGTCCGCCTCCAGAATGATTACAATATGTATTGCTGCATTGTCGATTGGCACACGCTCACCGGCGATTTTGAACATACCCATGAATTGAAAGGCAAGATTTTTTCGGTCGCCGCCGATTACCTGTCGGCCGGCCTCGATCCGGAAAAATGCGCCATCTTCATCCAGTCCGATATCAAGGAACACGCCGAACTGCATCTGCTGTTTTCGATGATGATAACTGTCCCGACCCTGACCCGGCTTCCCACTTACACGGAGAAAAAAGAGGAAATCGGTCTGGACAGCTATGGCTTTCTCGGATACCCGGTATTACAAGCGGCCGATATCTGTATTTATGACGCCGATTTCGTGCCGGTCGGCAAGGACCAGGAAAAACATATCTGGCTGGCCGCGGATCTGGCTCAGCGGTTCAATGCCACTTATGGCCCGACTTTGGTCGTGCCGCAGGCGCTGTTTACCGAGATTCCGGTGGTGCCCGGCGCCGACGGGCGGAAAATGTCCAAATCCTACGACAACACCCTCATGCTCAATGACACCGCCGAAGAAACCGCCGCCAAGCTAAAAAAATATTTTACCGATCCCGAAAAACTCCGCAAGGGGGATCCGGGCCGCCCCGAGATTTGCCCGATTTATGCCCTTCACAAAGTCTATTCTCCCGACCCGGAGAATGAGATCGCGCCGCCCTGCCGGACGGGGCAGTTGGGCTGTGTCGACTGCAAGAAAATGCTGGCCGAGAACCTTAACAAAACTCTGGCCCCGATTCGCGAAAAAAGACTTGTTATTGAGCAAAATAAAGATTATGTCTGGGATGTGCTGAAAAACGGCGCCACCCGGGCGAGAGAACGGGCCACGGCGGTGATGGCCAAAGTCCGATCCGCAATGAAAATGGATTATTACAAATGATAAATACACCAAAGGACAATTATTCGGTTGATCTGGAAGTTTTCCACGGGCCGCTTGATCTTCTGCTATATTTGATCAAGAAAGATGAGATCGATATTTATGATATCCCGATCGCCCGTATTACCCAACAGTATATGCATTATATCGAGGTAATGCAGCTGCTCAATCTTGAAGTGGCCGGTGATTATATTTTGATGGCGGCGACCCTGATAAGAATCAAGGCCCGGCTGCTTCTTCCCCGCGATGAGAGCGAAAGCGAAGAACCGGATCCCCGCGAAGAGCTGGTGGCAGCACTTCTGGAATACAAAAAATTCAAGGAAGCCAGCGAGATTCTGAGGGAGAAGAGGATTCTTGAAGAGCGGCTCTATATTCCGCCTCCGGTCGGCGGCGGCAACGGAAAGAAAGAAAAGGTGGTTCTGCTTAATACCACGACCCTGTTCGACATGATGACGGCCTTCAAGGAGGTTCTTGAACGCATCGACAGCGAAAGAATGTATGAGATCAATCCGGAGGAAGCCACGGTCGAGGACCGCGTCTCCCGGATACTGGAACTGCTGTCATTGAATGATTCGGCGACTTTCGCGGAGCTGTTCGCCGACGTCCCCCGCAAGCTCATCGCCATCCTGACCTTCCTGGCCATCCTGGAACTGGTCAAACTCAAGAGAATTTCGGTACGGCAATCGTTGCCGTTTTCCGAGATCCGGGTCTATCGGGCCGAGCGCTTCGATGATCCGCATCCGGCCATAGAATTTGTAACAAGTATGAAGGTGACTTAAGCCGCTGGAGAAACAAGATGCTTGAATATGAAAATAATATTCCAATCATAGAGTCGCTGATATTCTCGTCACCGGAACCGCTTCCATCACGGAAAATAAGCGAGGTCCTCGACAACCTCAGCAACGGCGACATCGATGAGGCGGTGGAAATATTGAATAAGAAGTATTCCGAAAATGACCATGCTTACAGGATCAGGAAAATCGCCGGAGGGTATCAGGTTTATATTATCGAAAGTTATGCCCGTTATGTCGAGGAACTTCTCGCCCGGCGGCGGAATATCAGATTGACCCGCTCGGCACTGGAAACCATGGCCATTATTGCCTATCGCCAGCCGGTGACAAAGACCGACATCGAGATGATTCGCGGGGTCGCTTCGGACTCGGTAATCCATACTCTGCTGCAGAGAAAACTCGTAACACTGGCCGGCCGCTCCGATTCGGTCGGCAGACCGCTGCTTTATAAAACGACTGATGAATTCCTGAAATTTTTCAATCTCAATACGCTCAATGATCTGCCGCGAATGGAGGAAATAGAAGAATTGCTGGCTGCGCGGGATTATGATTCGCAACCGACGCTTCCGCTTGGTTCTGATGATGACACGTTGCCGCCATCTGATATGCAGGACGATGATGACAACGATCTCACCGAGCCGGACGGCCTGACTGAAGAAATTCCGGTGCCGGCTGTTGATAGTTCGGAAGAATCTATAACCTTTGCCGAAGAGGAGCTTCCACCCGAAATAAAGGACACTGACGATGACAACGACGTTTCCTCGAAAGAGGTAGAGTCTGTCGAGGAACAGAAATATTAATCGGATCAGGTAATTTGCGTGAATGGATTTATATGGTCTAACCATCGTGATGATTGGAAGGGCCGACTTTGATCAGGATCAACAAATATCTTTCGGTTTGCGGCGTAACTTCGAGAAGGGGGGCGGAGAAGCTGATTTCCGAGAGACGCATCACCGTCAACGATAACGTTATTGAGCACCCGGGAACCGTTATAGATGAAGAAACCGATGTCATCAAGGTCAATGGAATTATTGCCAGCCCGGTTAAAAGCAAATATTATGTTCTCCTTAATAAACCCCAGAATGTGTTGACATCGCTCTCGGATCAATTCGGCCGGAAGACTGTCGCTTATTTCACCAATAAGGTCCCGGGCCGGGTCTATCCTGTCGGCCGGCTGGATTTCGATACCGAAGGCGCCCTGCTCCTGACCAATGACGGTGATCTGGCCTATCGACTGGCCCACCCCAAATTCAAAATAAAGCGCATTTATCACGCTATTGTTGAAGGCACTTTTACCTCCGATGATGCCAAAAAAATCGAGGCCGGCATCTTGCTCGAGGACGGCCATACCGGTCATGGTCTCGCCCGCAATCTGAGCACGGGAATAAAATCCTCAAAAATCGAGATCACTCTTTATGAGGGGCATAAGCGCGAAATAAAGCAATTGATGAAGGCCGTCGGGCATCCGGTTATAGACCTGCGTCGGATTGAATTTGCCGGGCTCCGCGTCGACAACCTCCGTAAAGGGCGATGGCGGTTTATCAGTCATACCGAGGTCCGCATGCTCAAAGACCTGGTCGGACTCTGACGCCGCTCCATCGATAAATTCAGACAAAAAAGAAGCCGTTCCGATGGAACGGCTTCCGGTTTTTATATAAACGCGGCAAATGAGAAAAAGGATATCCTAAATCTGGCCGGTGTCGATTTCATATTTTTTCAGTTTATCAAATAAGGTCGTATAATCAATTTTAAGGACTTCTGCGCATTTGCGCTTATTGCCCCGCACCTGCTTGAGGATTCTGACTATCGCCGCCTTTTCAGCCTGCATCTGGGCATGCGCCCCGATCTCCTTTAATCCGGCTCCTTCACGAAGCCTTATTTCGCTGGTACTCGGAAGCCTGATAGCCAGATGTTCCGGGGTAATTTTCTTGCCTTCGGCAAGAATAATCGATCGTTCCACCGTGTTTTCCAACTCGCGGACATTGCCCGGCCAGTGATATTTCTCCATCAATCCCAGCGCTTCCCGGGACAATGACTTGGCCGGTTTTTTCATTTCCATGCAGTATTTATTGATAAAGTAATCAGACAGCGGCCTGATATCATCGACGCGTTCGCGAAGCGGCGGGATGGTTATCGGAAACACCGACAGGCGATAATAAAGGTCCTCGCGGAAGTTTTTCTTCTTTATCATCTCGTTCAGATCCATGTTGGTCGCGGCAATGACCCTGACATCGACGTCGATCGACTTGTTTCCGCCCAGCCGCTCGAAGCATTTCTGCTGAAGCACCCGCAACAGTTTTGCCTGCAGGGATATATCCATATCGCCGATTTCATCGAGAAATATGGTGCCGTTGTCGGCTATCTCGAATTTGCCCATCTTGCGGGCCACGGAACTGGTGTAAGCGCCTTTCTCGGAGCCGAATAATTCATTTTCAAGAAGCTCCCTGGGGATGGCGGCGCAATTGATAGCAACATAGGGTTTGTCGCGGCGCGGCGACAGATTATGAATGGCCCGGGCAAAAAGTTCCTTGCCGGTGCCTGATTCCCCCTGGAGAAGAACCGATGTGTCCGACCCGGCCACTTTTTGAATCAGCCGTGAGACTTCCTTCATCTTATCGTTCTGGCCGATAATCTCGCTGAAGCCGAGTGTTTGGGCCAGTTCTTCGCGAAGCAGGGAATTCTCGGCCAGAAGACGGCGGTTTTCCAGGGCACGCTCTATTATAACCGTCAGGTGGTCGGGGTCGAATGGCTTCGTAATAAAATCATAAGCGCCGTTCTTCATGGCCGCTACCGCGGTCTCGACCGTCCCATAGGCGGTCATTATAATAACCGATATGTCGTTATCCATGCTCTTGAGGCCGTTCAGTACTTCCAGCCCATCGACATCAGGCATCTTCATATCGGTAATAGCCAGATTATAACCTTTGACACGCGCCAGATCGAGCCCTTCCTTGCCGCCCGAGGCCGCATCGACCTGATAACCTTCTTCGGAGAGGACATTGGAAAGCATTGTCCGCATCGACTCTTTATCATCAATCACCAGTATGCTCGGCATGTTGTCTCCTTTGATGAATCTTAACCTTTCTCACCGGCCCCCATATATTGGGATCATTACCCTAATGTTATCGGCTTTCTCCCATATTCTTAAATATCAATTTTTGCACAATTTAAGCCCAACCGCCTATGATGCAATGCGTTGCAGAATGAAACATAAAACGAAACAGGCCGTGATAAATTTGTGGATGACGGTCGTTCAAAAGTACATTTTATGCAGAATTATTCCCAGTGATAACGGAAATCGAGACGCTGCGTATAGACGCTGTCGCAGATTTTATATTGATAATAATACAATGCCGGACGAATACGAACCCCGTTCGAGTCCAGCTTATCCCAGGTAATCTTATAGCTGCCCGGCGAATACGTGGTGTCAATTATTGACCGTACCAGCCGGGTGCCCAGATTATGCAATGAGACTTTAACCGGGCAGGGCTGGTCGCCCGAAACGATAAACTCGACGAACAGCGAATCGGGTAGTTTGGAAAGGCGGTAACCGCCGGGGTCATTGTCCACCAGGGGTCCTTCACGCGGCGGCGGCCCGGTATATATATCATGATTCTTCGAAAAGCAGGATAACAATACGTTGGCGATAAGGCAAAAGATAAATATGGCGGGTATATTTTTCATATATGATATTATAATAAGATATATACCGAAAATTTCAAATAAATATTTAAAAAGGCCCGCCAAATGCGGGCCTTTTTCGGAATATTATAAAGACTTATTTCAACATCATCATTTTCCTGGTTTCAGTATATTCCCCTGCGTTCAAGCGATAGGATATCTCGGCCATCCCAGAGAATATTATGTTCTCCAACTTCGAAAACCCCATCGGCCAATGTGACGATTTTCCGTCCGAGCAGGTTATAAATATCAATTGTTACATGTCCCGGTTCGGCCAGACTGAAGCTAATCTCGGTCGAAAGATTGAAGGGATTCGGATAGTTCTGATTCAAAGCGGTGCGGGATGGTAAAATGGTCTGAATCTCGTCGAAATCCTTCGTGATATTTCCGGGGCATATATTAATATTGCCGGTGCGGACGCCGCGTGTTGTCGGCAGTGATGTATCGCCGTTCGACGCCACCGAGTAAACATTCATCTGGAAGCTCATGTCGGTCTGGTTAGGGCAAACATAGAGGCAGGTATCTCCAGTCAGAGTCCAGGATTTAAGAGGAGAACCAAGAGTGTTACACTTCTTGACGATATATTTTACGATGGGATACTTCTGATTCGACGGATACGACCATCTAACGGTAATGTCGTTCGCAAGATATGAATCCGGGTAGCTGCCGTCATCAAGTGTGTCAGGCTCCGGCTCTCCCGTCGTCGTTTTGGCCGACAGCGTTTTCGGCACGGCGGCATTGCAACCGGGATTGGCCGGAATGCCATTGAAGCAATTCGTAGCATAGGCGACAAGATTTTCGGGCCAGCGCGGGCGGGCGGTTATGGCAACTTCATTGGAATAGGCCACATTCTGCTGGTTGGAGGTAAACGGCTTGACACGATAAGTGTAGGTCTCACTTCCCACCGGATAATAATCCTCATAGTAAAAATATTGGTCAGGATTGTTGGGAATTGTATCGATTGCCTGCCAGGATTGTGATGTGGTGATTTTCCGCTCAATTATCCAGCCTTCTTCATAAGGGTTGTGATCTTCAAAGCAGACTTTGATCGACTGATGGTCATAATGATTGGTGCAACTAATATAGGGTGCCGACGATAGCTCAAACTCTCCCAGACAGGTATAGGCAAATTCCACATATTCCGGGGCGCATGGTTTCCAGCCGACATGTGTCCCGCTGACCGTCCAGACATCATAGACCCACGTCCTGAGCACACAGCCGATTTTGGTGATGGATTCTGGGATCGCATCGACATAATTCATTCCGAAATTCGGATTTGCGGCCGAAAAACCTTTCGACGCAACACCCCGCCCCCAAACAGGAGGCGGCGTTAAATATGGATGAGAGAATGTTATGGATTTACGGACCTCATATCTTTTTGCCAGATAGACACCATCCGCCACATCAGGAACATCGATAAATATCATACTTAAAAAGTCGGTATGTGAGTGTTCCGAACCGCCGTTGGCCTCCTTGCGGGTCAGGAGGTTGGGCGGCTGGAGAATATCAAAAGCGGAATCGGCATTGATTCTTCCCCAGCCGGTGTAGTCGTCATATCCATAATCTGCCGGGAAATCACTAATATCTTTGGCCGTTACTTTTAAAATATTTTCAATGTCATCATTACACATCATGCTGTCATAACTGTACAACAATGCCGCCAAACCGGTGACATGGGCAGTGGACAATGAGGTTCCATAGAGAAATGGTGTCCAACTGCTGGTCGAGACTGAGGTTATAATCGGAAAAAATTCGCCCGGCGCAGTAACATCGATTCCATTCCCATAATTGGCGAATGTCGCATATTCACCATCAGTGCCATGCGCGCCTACGCTAATAATGCCCTGCCCGTAATCTGACGGATAATGCAATCCTCCGGAGCCGTCATTCCCTTTTGAACATGCGACAACTCGATTCATTTTATAAGCATAGGCCATCGCCTGTCTTATTGGGGTTCTGTACTCATCCGGCGGAATATGACCATAGCTATTGTTCAAGGCAACAGATCCGCAATCGATTGCATCCATTATGGCATAAAAGTTAGCCTCAATATCATCACCCAATTTTGAAGAGTATATTTTACTTTTTTTGCAAATTCCTGCGACTAATTGATTGTTATTGGTATTGGCTGCCGCTATTCCAGCCATTGCCGTTCCATGAGAACCATCGTAATAACTATCCCCAAATACCCGCGGGAATAAATCGATTTGATCGGCTCTTATACCCTCTAAATCAACGATGCCTATAATTAAATTACTATCCCCAATCGTGTATTCCCATGCACCCTCGACATTTATACCAAAAAGTGAATCGTGGTGCAGGTTCCATTGCTGTGGATAAAGAGGATCATTTGGAATTGTTGAAATATTAATATCGTTTTGTGTGGCTGCCATATCAATCACATTCCCACCGCCTTTTTTTAAAATGATTGAAATACTGTCAAGTTCCTTGAGCTCTTCATATGTCCTGTTTCTTGTTAATGTGTCAGAAAAAATGAGCTTATAATAACCATCCATACGTGTTGACTGTTATAGAGTCTGAAGAATCGTTTCGGCGGAATGCCCTTACAATACTACTTAAATTGGAATTGAACAGCAGGCCGCCAATATTGTTATTGGTAGAAATTATGGCTTCTTTTCCGGCTGTGTCGGCCTTTGATGTTATGGCTATGATCGGCTCGACGAATTTTGCGATTATTTCCTTTTTTATGTCTTCAACCGGTCTTGCATCTGCAATGATAGTCGCTGTCGGCAAAACCAGTATAATGACAACTAATAATATTATAGACTTAAACATGATTACTCCAATGTTTACAGATCGTTTTAGGGAATTATAAATTTATAATGCGAAATGAATGCTAATGTTCGATCAGCTTTTGAGTACTGTCATCAGGCAACGACTCACCAAAATCAAGCAAAACATGATTATTCGTACCATCCTGATTCATTATTCGCAAAACCATATCTAGGGCGGTGTAGCCCGGCTCGCAATAGACTATTTGCATTCCGTCAGGAGACCAACTGGGAAAGTGTCCGCCGTTTGCGGTTAAAGTGACCGGGCCACCACCGTCTGATGTTATGGTTCTGATTTGACAATCAATACTGAACACGATTTTATCGCCAGTAGGCGATACGTCCGGATTATAATAAGT
>PGXB01000057.1:17084-17739 GCA_002838945.1 candidate division Zixibacteria bacterium HGW-Zixibacteria-1 | reverse complement strand
ACGCCGTCATTCGAGCCTGGGTTTTAAAAATCCAGTTGACTTCGAACGGGCGGCTACCCTATCTTAACTATGTGTCCATTTTTTTAGGGGAAGACCATACCGTCAAATTCCTTAATTCTTTAAGCGGGGATAGATCGCTTATTTGATTATTAAGTAAAAGCAAATTTGTCAGATTCTCTAATTCTCTAAGCGGGGAAAGATCAATGACTTGATTTCGAAATATAGCTAGTTCTCTTAGATCCTTTAATTCTCTAAGTGGAGAAATATCCCTAATTTGATTTCCAAATATACTTAATTTTCTTAGGTTCTTTAATTCTCCAAGTGGAGAAATATTGCTGAGTAGATTATCAGATAAAATCAATGTTGTTAGATTCTTTGATTCTTTAAGCGTGGAAACATCATGGAGTTTATTGTTATTTAGCCATAGTGTTGTTAACTTCTTTAATTCTTTTAGCGGGGCCAGATCGCTGATTTGATTATAAGATAAATCTAATGTCGTTAACTTCTTTAATTCTTTAAGCGGCGCCAGCTCGCTGATTTGATTTCCAGATAAAAATAATGTTGTTAACTTCTTTAATTCTTTAAGCGGGGCCAGCTCGCTGATTTGATTAGATGATAAATCTAATGTTGTTAACTTCTTTAATTCTTTAAGCGG
>PGXB01000057.1:0-17002 GCA_002838945.1 candidate division Zixibacteria bacterium HGW-Zixibacteria-1 | reverse complement strand
TGATAAATCTAATGTTGTTAACTTCTTTAATTCTTTAAGCGGGGCCAGCTCGCTGATTTGATTAGATGATAAATCTAATGTTGTTAACTTCTTTAATTCCTTAAGCGGGGCCAGCTCGCTGATTTGATTATAATATAAATCTAATGTTGTTAAATTCGTTAATTCTTTAAGCGGGGTAATGATACGCTTTAGATTCTTGATCTTGCATACATAAAAACCCAGGCCGGTCACCTTCCCCTTTTCATCAAGTGTGTAGCCCTTGCTGTTCCATTCTACTTTTACTAATCTCTCTAATTTAATCTTCAGCTCTTTTTCTATTTGCTTTATTATTCCCAGGTCCGACATGATATCTAAAACCTCCTGATTAACTTACCAGCTTATAATAATTGAATCCGAATAACCTGTGGCGCGGGGCCACCGACAATGTATCCCTATTTATCACCGACAAACTGATATAGATTAATGCCTTTTTTTGAATTGCGCAAGGGGAAATATGGGCGATTTTCCGAGGAAATTTGTAGTGGTACGAAGATATCTTAAGTCCCCTCTCGAGAGGGGATTTAGGGGTGTGTAAACCAGGTCGCAATTATAAACAACACACCCGGCCCTCCGAAGACTCCGGGCACCCCTCTCAAGAGGGGATAAAAAACTAAAAAGGCGGGTTTGAAACCCGCCGCTACATTTTTCAATAATTGAATATTAATCGTCGTTGCGCCGGGTGGCCGCGCCAAATTTATTTGGGGCGGAACATTTGAAAAGACATCCCCAAACAAGTTTGGGAATGCCACCCGGTCGTGTAAGCATAAAGATGAATTAGGATTAGAGCAAAATTATTGAGTGGAATGAACTCCCTAAAAGTAGTTTGATGGTAAAATTGTCTAAAATGTTTTTGTGGTGTCAGGTCACATTCCCCCGACTTACGCGGGGGAACAAGACCCGACACAACAAGAAACGTCTTTTCTTTAAGTCCCCTCTCGAGAGGGGATTTAGGGGTGTGTAAGCCAGGTCGCAAATATAAATAACACACCCCGCCCTCCGAAGACTCCGGGCACCCCTCTCAAGAGGGGATAAAAGACTGAAGGGGACGGTTTGAAACCCGCCTCTACAATGATTAGATATAAATATTGCCTATGAATAGATTCTAAAACGAATAGCCGGCGGAGATGCGAAAGGTTTCGTCGAATTTGGAATTGTGAAGATACGCCAGGTCAACCTTGATATTCCTGATGTCGATGCCGATACCGCCGGTGAAATTGCCGATATCGAACCCGGCCCGGCCGAAAACCATCTCGCGGTACGACAGCTCCCAGCCGAAATGCGTGTCGAGCGACAATTCGCCCATCCAGTACTGCGCCCCCTGCTTGATGCCCTCGAACTTGACATCGCCCGACATCACCATCCGCCCGGTGAAATCATCGATAGTATGATGCAACAGCAGTCCCGGCCTGACGGTCGGTAAGATCGACTCGGTTGTGCCGCCTTCGTAGCGAATGAACCCCGAAGTAATATCGGTCACGACCAGTCCGATGCGCGCGAAATCGTATGGCTCATACAGGCCGCCGACATCGGCCGTCAAACCATATCCGGAAAATGTCCCCAGATCGCGATAAATGATTTTGACCGTGACACCGACATCGAATCGATCCCTGATTTTCCCGGCCAGCGAGCCGGCCAGAAGATAGTCGCCGTGCGATTCCTCGCGGACCACATACGGCCGCTGTGTGACCGGGTCGCGATCGGTGATCTTGATGCCGCCGCCGCCGAGATAATAGAGATAGAAACCGTAAGATTGTATCATAAAACGCGAGTCGCCCCGATATTTGCCGTAACCGACAAAATCATGATTAAGAAGCGAACCGAAAGTCTCGGAATGCATGGCCAGCAAATTGTGGCCGGTCAGATAATTCAATCCGGCCGGGTTCCAGTAACCGGCCGAAGCATCGAACGGCCCGGCAATAGTCGCGCCGCCCATGGCCAGCGCCCGCGCGCCGACGCCGAGAGAGAATGGATCGCCGGCATATTTGGCGGCATAAACCGGCATGACCAGGGTCAGGCAAATTATGATAAGTAACAGGTGTCGCATCATCTCAATATATTATCCGACGTTATCCGGTGCAATATCAACTAATTATTTTAACATAAAAAAGGCGGGATTTGATTCCCGCCTTTATATTTTTATCAAAATCATTTTATTTCTTATCGCCGGACATCGGGCAAGTTTTTTTGCACTTGGCCATTTGTTCGGGTGTGCATCCCTCTTTATGACCTTCGGCCGTCGAAAGAACCTTGGTCGCAAAACCGAATTCGGTCATGGCGCCGGCCAGCTTAGTGGCATCGGTCTTGGCCGGATCGAAACAGACAACCGCTTTGCCGTTTTCGGTATCGAATTTCTCGACGCAGTAAATACCTTCGGTTTCACCGAGCATCTTGCCCAGTTTCTCGACCGCTGCGGCATCCTTGAGACCTTCGACAGCCAGCGTGGCATTGGAGCAGCTCATTTTCTTTTCGGCCGTAGCATCGACGGTAGCGTCGGATGTGGTGGTTTCCTTAGCCGAGGTACAGGCCTTGCCGGTCAGGGCGCATTTGCCGGCCTTCAAGCTTTCGCAGCCGGAACCGGCCATAACCGGAGCGGCAATCATCGAAATTGCCAATGCAACAACAGCAACGAGAGCAATAATTCTTTTCACCTGGGGGATCCTCCAAACATAAGTGGTTAGTAAATATTATACACATATTATACTTATACAGTCCTGTTTGTCAAGAAGATTATACCATCAAAACGGCCGTTGGTTCAATATCAAAAAGGGTAAACATTAAAAAAAACGGGCTCGCTTTCGCGAACCCGTTGCTGTTGGGACTATAGGATTAAACGTTAAAGCTAACTGCTCTGAGGATTACTGCTTACATATCTTTACTTTTTACTTCTTCGACAGCCTGCTTGGCCGACTCTTTGACCATTTCGGTTGAAGCCTGCATATATTCGCTCTTGTATCCGAGCTTGGTAATCGTCGATGCCAGTTCGGTCGGATTAACCTTGGCCGGATCATATTTCACAACGGCATGTTCCGAGACATGGCTGACTTCGGCGACATCATTGACACCTTCATGGTTCATCAAAGCGGTCTTGACCTGATTTTCGCAACCGGCGCAGGTCATCCCCTTAATCGAGAATTCGGCGGTGGCGAACTTCACAGGATATTCCATTTTACCAGCATCCTTGGCGGTCATTTTGACTTCATCTGTTTTAGCCGCACACTGGGTGTCACCGACTGTCTTGGCCCCGGCCATGGTGGCCTTCATATCCGAAGTGCTGCCCATCTTGGCGCCACTCTTGTCGCCGCCGCAGGCCATAACATTTGTCTGTGTCCCGACCAGGATCAATCCCAGAACAACTGCTAATCCAAAAAGTATTGCTTTTCTCACGGTGCTTTCCTCCATCTTTTAAGTTTTACTCTGATGCTTTACTTGCTTTTTTCTCTCTGCCAGTCCTTAGAGGTTCAAAAATATTCAGGACTAAATTTGTCTGCTTTGATTAATTAAACAACTCAGGCGGACTAAAGGTTCCTTTTTTGTAAAGATTTCCGGGCGAAATTCAGTACAAGTCTACCTGAAACAACCATAGAAAATAATCTAAGCATATAAATTGTATGTGGTTATGCCGCACTGACGGGCTGGAGCCGGGAGATCTATTGCAGATGCAGAAACAGCTTCAGCCTTTTCTCGGCCTGGATGCGGCTAAGTCTGGCGGTCAGATTTTCCCAATATGGGTGTTTGTCGGCAAAGACAATTTTCTTGAAAGATTTATGAATTTCCGGGCAATGCTTATTTATTATTTCTTCGACATTGAGCCAGCTTCTGGCATTCTCGTCGCTCATTTTAAGGCGATAAACCCAAATTGAGTCGACCATTCTCTCAAGCATATTTATCTGCATTTCGATATTCGTAATAAACGGGATGACCGGGGATATGAGGGCGTAAATTTCAATACCGGCTTCTTTGAGTTTTTTCATGGCTTCGATACGCCGGCGATTTGATGGGGCCTTTTCCTCGAATATTGTCCGCGAGCGTTCGGTCTGGAAGGCAAACGAAAATCCGACCGAGGAGCCGGGCATGGCGCGAAGAAGGTCGATATCGCGAATGACCAGGTCCGATTTGGTCAGAATACAGGCGGAATGTCCTTTGACACACAGCAATTCGAGGGTCTGGCGGGTGTGTTGAAGCGTTTTTTCAACCGGCTGGTACGGGTCGGTATCCATACCGACAAAAAAGGTTTGTTTTTCCAGGCTGGCAAGCTCGCTCTGAAGTTGAGCTGAGAAATTTTCATGGATTTGGATTTCGGTTGACCAATCGGTTTCGCGGCTGTCATGCCCATAGCAATAGCGGCAATTATGCTCACAGCCGTAATACGGCCCGATTTCATACTTAAAATCGAGCAACGTGCTCGGATGAAGGATATTCCGCGACGGACAGGTTGTTATCTCTAAACTCATAACGGATTAAGTTAAAATAGTCTGAAAATTAAGTGAAATTATCTTCCTGTAAAAAAGATACGCAAAACAGAAGCATCCGTCCAGATATAAATGGTCACGTTTTGGTTTGGACCAAATCTAAAAAAAAGACAGGCCGGAGGGCCTGTCTTTGATAAATATTAATCAAATCATTTGCCTAAGGGTTGAAAATTGCATCCTCTGTTGATAAAAATATAAATGGGATTATATCACCGAAGAAACATTATAGGTTTATAAAATTGCAGTTTAGAAGTCACCATTATTGTAATAGTCCGAAGCTTCCTGATCCTTAAAAATATTTCTTCCTATGCTAGATTCTAAATTTCAAAATATGGTCAATTTATTTTTAAGCATCTCAATTTTTTTCTGAATTTTATCTATATCATTTAACCAATCAGTTGGCTTATTTAATTTATTTTCCGCTCTAAACTTTACGAAGCTATCTAGTGCTAATTCATAATATTTCAATGATTTTGACATTTCACCTAACTTGTAATATGCATTAGCAATGTCTTTCAAAAATAGTGGTGTCATTATACAAATAAATTTGGCTCTTTTGTCTAAATCAATAATTGTTTCACATAAAGAAATGACCTTTTTATAGTTGTTTTCTTTCTTTGCTTCTCGATACTTATTACGCAGTTTTTGCCATTTATCGAAATCTTTATCATTCCATTCTATACTCATAGACACCTAAAAAAAGGCTTGAAAGTTTTGCTTAATAAGCCAACATTCCAAACGCCGAATAAATGTTTATCTAATTCTCTCAGCTTACTTCCTGGCGCTCTTTCAGATCGTCGTTGATTTTCTTCTGGGCAGCGTCTTTTTGGCGGAGCATATAGGCCACCGAGGCGCCGATGAAATCGCGAAAGAGCGGGTGTGCCCGGGTCGGGCGGGATTTTAGTTCCGGGTGAAATTGCGAGGCCACAAACCAGGGGTGATTGACCACCTCGATAATTTCCACCAACCGGCCATCCGGCGACATTCCAGTTAGCCTAAAGTCGGTATTTTCGAAAAGCTCGCGGTAGGCATTGTTGAATTCATAGCGGTGCCGGTGCCGCTCGGAGATTTCTTCAAGGCCGTATGCTTTATAAGACTTCGAATCTTTGTTCAAAATCGCTTTGTATGTTCCCAGCCGCATGGTGCCGCCGAGATTAGTAACGCCTTCCTGATCGGCCATCAGGTGTATGACGGGATGTTTCAGGTCGGCATAAAATTCGTAGCTATGGGCATCTTTGAGATCGCAGACATTACGGGCGAATTCGATCACGGCACACTGCATACCGAGACAGATCCCCAAAAACGGAATATTGTTTTCGCGGACATATTGAATCGATTCGATTTTTCCCTCGACTCCGCGCTCGCCAAAACCGCCCGGTATGAGCAGCCCGTCGATATCGGACAGGAACTTGCCGGCCCCATGCTGCTTGATATCCTCGGATGACACCCAGATCAAATCGACCCGCGTGTCATTTTCCTGGCCGGCATGAATGAATGATTCGATAATTGATTTGTAGGCGTCCTTGAGATAGACATATTTGCCGCAGATGGCGATTTTAACCCGGTGCGCCGGATGTTTGATCTTTTGAACCATTTCTTCCCAGTCGGTCAGGTTCGGCTCGCCGTTTAGCAGGTGCAGGTGTTTGCAGACGATTTCATCAAAACCCTCACGGTGGAAATTGAGCGGGACCTCATAGATTGTTTCGGCATCGATGGCGGATATAACATGACTTGCCGGCACATTACAGAACAGGCCGATTTTCTTACGGATCGGGTCATCAAGCTGCTTGGCGGTGCGGCAAAGCAGCACTTTGGGCTGAATACCGATTTCCCGCAAAGCCTTGACCGAGTGCTGGGTCGGTTTGGTTTTCATCTCGCCGGCCGTGGCGATATACGGAACCAAAGTCAGATGGACAAAGATGGTATCTTCGGGCTCATTCTCAAGGGCCATCTGGCGGATGGCTTCCAGAAACGGTTGCGACTCGATATCGCCGACGGTGCCGCCGATCTCGACGATAACGACATCGGTGTCGGGATTGTTTTTGGCTGGGCGCTTGATACATTCCTTGATTTCATTGGTGATATGAGGAATCACCTGAACGGTGGCCCCCAGGTAATCACCGCGTCTTTCACGCGAGATAACCGTATGGTACACCTGACCGGTCGTGACATTATTGTCCTTGGTCATGCTCTTATCGAGAAAGCGCTCATAATGGCCCAGATCAAGGTCGGTCTCCGAGCCGTCATCAAGGACATACACCTCTCCATGCTGGAACGGATTCATCGTCCCCGGGTCGACGTTTATGTACGGGTCGCATTTGACAATATCAACATTGAAACCCCGTTTTTTAAGCAGCAGCCCCAGTGATGCCGATGCAATCCCTTTGCCCAGCGCGGAGACAACGCCACCGGTCACAAAAATATATTTTGTCTTTTTCTCGGGCACGTTACTCTCCAGTCCTACTTTTTATAATTTTTTTCAGCAAGTTTAAGGTCTTCAGGTGCGTCTATTGAAAGAATTTCATTTTTTATCTTAAATACTTTTATTTTGTGGCGATTTTCAAGAATTCTGAGTTGTTCCAGCGATTCCGCTATTTCGAGCGGCGACCGGGGCCACGAATGAAATAGCTTCAAACCGGCTTTTCTAAAAAAGTAAGTTCCAACATGGTAATAGAAATCAAACTGTCCCAGCCGGTTGCCGTTGACTCCCTGCAGAAAGGGAAGAGGATAGCGCGAAAACCAATAGGCATAATCATCTCTGTCGATAATCAATTTGACCCGGTTGGGATCGAACAGAGCCGCTTCGTCCTCGACTTTTCTGGCAATAGTAGCAAACATAATTTTGCGATCCTGCAGCATGGATTCCAGAATCCGGTCGAACACAGCCGGCTTGATCCCGATGTGGTCGGCCTGAATATTAATAATTATTTCGCCCCCGATTTTTTCCATGGCCTCGGCCGCCCGGTCGGAACCTGTCTGATGGTTGCCGGATGTGATGATCGCCTCGCCGCCGAAGTCGTTGACCACCTTCATGATTTCAGGTGAATCGGTGGCGACTATAACCTTTTCGATCAGTCGGGATTTTGAGGCGGCTTGATAGATATGCTGAATCAGAGGCTTTCCGGCTATTAGAGACAGTGGTTTCCCGGGGAATCGTTTCGAGGCGAAACGAGCAGGAATAACAGCCAGAATTTTTGGCTTCATTTCAACCTAACACCCTTGGAACTCTGAAAAAATCCTCATCTTTGTCCGGCGCATTGCCCAGGGTCCTTGTCCGGGGCAGTGACGGTTTAATCCTGTCTTCTCTTAATCTGTTCTCGGCCTGTTCGGTGCGGAAATTATGGTCCATCTCATCGGGGTCAAAACCCTGGATTTGATCAATAAAATCAAGGGTTTTAGACAGATCACGGGATATGACAATTTCATCTTCAGGAATCAAAACAAGGCGGGCAAGCCCCGAAATCCTGGAAATATCGTACTTTAATACAGGCATAAGTGATAATAACTTTAACAAAATACGGTGTCAAGATTTAAATTATTTCTATTGAAACAGCCCCGGCCCCTGTGCTTTCGGGAGACTCAATCGTTTTAATCTTATACGATTTCATCTTATTCCAGCGCAACTTTACAGCGCTGCCCCGGCCCAAGAAGTAAAGGATTGCCGGCGTTTTCCGATAAAAATATTAAGTGTATCATTTTGAAACATGAATGGGACTATGCCTACAATAGCCGAAAGATTTCAGGCGGAGACCGGCCGCGAAAAAGAACCGGTCGAAACATATAGCGATCTCGATGGTCAAACCTTGTTCACGCTGGTGCATGATTTATATACCGGGCGCGGAATAAGTTCTTCGGCCATTGACAGGATCGAAAATTCGCTTCCGGGAAATTGTCTTTTCTTTTTGGTGAAAGATGAAAAATACCTGCACCCCGACAACCTTGAACTGATACCGATTGAGACCATCAAAGAAACCATCAGGAACGACAGCGCCTGCATTTTCAGGCAGCAATTGTATATCAACAGGAAGATAAACGAACTGGGATATACTCTGTTCTGTACATCATTGGGATATGACAGAAATAATAATGAGATTGCCGGCGGCGTGATTTATTCGAATAACTGGAATTGGTCCGGTTTGAACGAAGAAAAATTGTATGGATTTCTGGGAGGTATCAGAAGGTTCTACGACGCTTTCTCCGGTTCAAGAATTGCGGCCGATTTCGCGAAAAACAAATCCGCCTTCAGATATGCGGTCAATCCGGCCGATGGCGAAATTATCATGAGTTGCCCGCCGGAACGGGGCGGTCCGAAGATTCCCGATGAAGAAATAAGCCGGCTGGTAACCGAGCAATTGATCCCGGCCATAATTTCCAATACCGAAAACGACCAGGAGTACAATCTTCTAAAGCGGCATTTCAAAAATCTGCAGATATCGAAATTGAATCTTCTCGGGTTTGAATTTATCCTGCTGTCATTTCAGCCGCGGCTGGCAGATATATCTTTTTCCTGCAAGAATGACCGACTGATCAGTAATTTCTCACATCAATTGAGGGGAAAGCTGGGAGCCATCCGGACGGCCGCAAGCCAACTCTCTTTGCAGGAAGGACATATTATCGACCATGATGACATCACGCTTTTGACGATCATCGAATCGGCAATCAAAAGATGTGATGGTATGATCTCCCGTTTGAATCAATATGCCGAAGGCAATTCTCAGATGAATGATAATATCGACCTTAATGAACTGCTCGAGGAAATAATCAGGGAACGGCTGGCGGAGCTGGAGTATCCGCCCCGATTGGGGCTGGCCCTTGATCCGGAATTGCCATCCCTGACCGGTGACAGGTCGAAACTAAAAACGGCCCTCCGGGAATTAGTGACCAACGCTATCGAGGCCTGCCCGCCGACCGGAGAAATTGCGGCGACCACATCAATAAGGGACGAGAGTGTTTCGGTCCGTATTCGAAACAACCTGACGCCTGACGCCAGGATTAACGCCGCTGTGGCTGCTCCGGACCCGGCCCAGCCGTTTATTTCATGGAAATCAGGACATGCCGGCATGGGACTGACAATTGCGGAACGAATAATTTCGGAACATGGCGGGGAACTGAAAATCGAAATCGAGCCTGATAATTTATTCCATGTAACCCTGTTATTGCCAATTAAAGCAAGGATAAAGACTACTTCCGATGAGTAATAATGACGCCAAAACGGTTATTCTTTTAGTCGATGACGACGTCGATTTCAGGGGATCGGTCGAGATTGTCCTGAAAAAAAATAACTACCTGGTTCTGACCGCCGATGGTGTCGAATCGGCCTGTGATACCATAAAAAAACAGCGGGTTGATCTGATAATCAGCGACCTGAAAATGGCCGACGGGAGCGGGCTGGATTTATTGGCCAGAACAAAAAAAACTATCATCTGAAATCACCATCATAATACAGACTGCCTTCGGTTCGATAGAAAACGCGGTTGCGGCGATGCGGCATGGGGCCTATGATTACATTACCAAACCGTTTCGCAATGAAGAGCTTCTGATCACGGTCGAGAAGGCGCTGGAGCATAAAAATATCAAGGAAGAACTTTCCGCGCTTCGGGAGCAAATTGCCTGGAATTACGGATTCGACAGCCTGGTGGGCGTCTCGGATGCCATGAGGTCTCTAAAAAATGTGGCCTCGCGAGTCTCCGGAACCGATATTGTGATACTTATAACCGGCGAGTCAGGAACCGGCAAGGAACTGCTTGCGAAGGCGATTCACTACCACTCGGCGCGCCGGCGGAAACGCTTTATTCCCATCGAATGCACCTCTATTCCGGAGAGTCTCCTCGAGTCGGAATTATTCGGTCATACCAAAGGTTCATTTACATCGGCCTATTCCGATCACAAGGGTTTATTCGAAGAGGGTGATGGCGGGACGGTTTTTCTTGATGAAGTCGGTGATATGCCGATGGCCTTACAGGCGAAAATTCTAAGGGTGCTTCAGGAGTCGGAAATTCGTCCTGTCGGTTCCACGATATCAAAAAAGATCGATGTCCGAATTATTGCCGCCACCAACCGCGATTTGTCCATATTGGTGGAGAAAAAAAATTTTCGGGAAGATCTGTTCTATCGCCTGAATGTTCTGCCGCTTAATATTCCGCCGTTGAGACAACGGATTGACGATATTCCTGTTCTCGTCGAGCACTTACTTAAGAGAGAAAATATCGAGCAACGTGATAAATTTTCGATCACTACGGGCGCGATGGAAAAACTGCTCTCGCATACCTGGCCGGGCAATGTCCGCGAACTTGAAAACACCCTCAAACGAGCCCTGGCCCTGTCGCAATCCCGCGAAATCAATGACCGGGACATTGTTTTTATTAACTCGTCGAAATTACCCCCTCAGATATTCCTTCGAAGAGAACCGGTCAATGTCGAAAGCGGGACTCTGGAGGATAGCCTCAAGCAGCGAATCGAAACCATGCTTCATGCCAATGACTGGAACCTCACCCGAACGGCCACAAAACTCGGTATCGGAAGAACGACACTGTGGCGGAAAATAAAAAAATACAATATCAGTAAAATCGATGAGTATGCTGATGTCGAACAAGAGTGACATTACGGATATCGAAATTGCATCGCGCCCGGATGATTACCTGGCCCTGAAAGGATCCGGTGCAATTAATATTGAAGACAATATCAACGGCCGCATGAGCAATATTTTTCTCAAATCGCTTAGCTCGCTGTTTCGAAATAATAAAAACATTTATGATCTTTTTTTCAGTCTGACAAAAAAACTGAACAAATTTTTCTCGCTGTCGCGCTCCATCCTGGTTATCCGCTCCATGCGTGATGACGATCTCAAAGTCATTGCCATGAAAGGGCCGCAGAATTCGCGGATCGGCCTGGCTCTGACACTCCCCCGGCAGAATTCCATCATATATCAGGTGCTGGGAGGTAAAGAGATATACACGGAAAACTATCCTCATGAATTCTCGGGAAACTTTATTGAAAGAAAGCTTCTGCTTGATGACAATCCCGGTTCCATTGCTATTTGCCCGATAAAAAATGATGGCGACGTGTGCGGATTAATCTGCCTGACCTCACCGGCCCTGTATGCTTTTACCCTCTTCAGGGATGGCGCCCTTGACGCTGTTCTGGAGCGGTTTGGAAAATCGATCGAACGGGAAATCAGCCGATTGTACGCTTAACCGGCCCCGTTTTCTTTCTTTTCTCTCTTAATTCTATTCTTTGCCTGATTATGTTCCCGGAGGGTGCTTGAAAATATATGCCGTCCGTTCCGGTCGGCAACGAAATAGACAAACTCGGTTGTTTCGGGATTAAGCGCCGCTTTGATCGATGCCAGTCCGGGTGAATTGATGGGGCCGGGCGGGAGGCCCTTATACATATAGGTATTATATGGCGAATCATATTTGAGGTCGTGGTAATAGAGCGGTCTGTCGAGCCCGCCTAGGGCGTAAATGACGGTCGGATCGGCCTGCAGGAGCATTTTGTTCTTCAATCGATTATGGTAAACCGATGAAATAATCGGTTTCTCATCGTCGTACATCGCCTCCGCTTCGATAATCGAAGCCAGAGCCATAAGATCGTTTTTGGATCCGATATTTTCAGGAAGATCCTTCAGCAAATTCTCGGTTTGCCGGTTGAACTCATCAACGATTATCTTGAGGATGTCGTCAATTTGGATGCCGTACCAGACCCGGTACGTTTCCGGATACAGGTAACCTTCCAAACCATCCAGCCCGAATCGGGACTGCGTATAATTCGTGTCAAAGGCCAGTGAGACGATCGTTGCCGAATCGAGTCCCAGATTGCGGCTGATAACCCCGGCCGTCTTATAAACGTTCAGACCTTCGGGAATGGTAATCATGGCGGTGGCAATGTCATGTCTCCTGAACTTCTTTAAGATACCATGGAGCGAGACCTTCCCCGAAAAATCATAACGCCCCGGCACCAGCATTTTATCCGTTCCGGTAATAACGGACAACATTTTGAAAAGGTAACGGCCCTTCAGGATATTTTCATCCTGCATATCGGTCAGGACGCCGGAAAAATTATCGTTTTCCTCGACCATAACCGATTTGATACTTGCTCCGATATCGTACGGGACGAATATTTCAAAGGCCAGCAGTCCGCCCCCGGCTATCATCAGAACCAATAGAAAGCCGACAAAATTCTTTATTGATTTAAGAGGGGCGCCCAGCGAGCCGGCCATGTAGGAAAAAAACTTCATGATAACCACCGGAACCGCCAGGAGGAAAGTAACGGCGGTGACAATAACATATAGAAAATATTCATAGAACCTTATTTTCGCCTTATGCGGCTTTCTATCGTTCATCCAGAAATCTCTGTAATATAAGGGCCGCCGCCATCCGATCCACCCGGCCCTTATCACGGCCGATCTTCTTGCCGTGCTTGTGGATCATGTCCTCGGCTTCGACCGATGAAAACCGCTCATCATATTTATAAATCGGCCCTGAATAAACTTTTTCAAGCCGGACGATAAAATCATCGACCATCCTGCATCGCTCGCCCTTATTGCCCCCATCCGGGGCAACCGGATAGCCGACCACCACCCCGACCGCGCCGAGTTCCTCGATATCAGCGACGATTTCCCCGACCGCTTTTTTTATCGACTTATATGTTATAGTTTTATACGCCGAGGCAATCAAGCCGGTCGGGTCCGATTTGGCCAGCCCGATCCGCCTCAAACCGAAGTCAATGCCGAGGTAGATCATATCTTTCATTTTGAAAATTTATGTCAATGACGGCTTCTTGTCAAATAATACATTGGGAACTAATAAATATGAATCTGGATAATCTTTTATTGAATATATCGGTTATATCAATGAAGATTGGGTTCTCCCCAATTTCTTGACTTGTGGAACCAAAAAACCTATATTCCTGTTCCTGATGCGAAAGTGGCGGAACTGGTAGACGCGCTGGATTTAGGATCCAGTCCTTTACCGGGTGGGGGTTCGAGTCCCCCCTTTCGCAGATAAATGTGTGGATTATTGAGCTGAAAGGAGCTTGTGAAATTGAAATCCGAAATAAAATCCTCCGACGGACTTGTTCGCGAGATAGAAATTGAAATTCCTGCGGATATGGTCGATAAGGCCTTTTCTGATCAATACAAAAAATATCAGAAAGAAGCCAAAATTAAAGGGTTCCGTCCCGGCAAAGTGCCCATGAGTGTCATAAAATCAAAGTTTTATGACCTGATTCGCGGTGAAGTGCTTCAGGACCTGGTCGGCCAGACTTACCCGCAAGCCGTTAAAGAACATAATCTTAAGGTCGCCTCACAGCCCGATTTCGCCGATCTGGATATTCATGAAGGCAGCCCGCTCAAATTTATTGCCAAACTTGAAGTGATGCCGGAAATCGAAAAAGTCGATTACGAGCGCATTGTCCTGCCCAAAGAGGAAATAGAGGTTCGCGACGCCGAGGTTGATGCCGTTGTCGAGTACCTGCGCAAGAAAAAGGCCGATATTAGAAAAGTTGATCGCGCCGCCACCAAAAGTGATACCCTTATTCTCGATCTGGTGAAACTGGATGACCCGGATAAACTGCTTAATACCGATAAATTCGATGATATTGAATTGGACCTTTCCAGCGAAGTCACCGTAAAGGAATTTAGAGAGGTGCTTGACGGCATCAAGGCCGGCGAAGAGCGCGAAGTTCAGGTAAATTACCCGGAGGATTTTTCGAACACCAGCCTGGCCGGCAAGTCGATCAAGTATTTATGCAAGGTCAAGGAAGTGAAGGAGAAGGTGCTTCCCGAAGCTAACGACGCTTTCGCCAAAGCGCACGGCGAATCGGAAACGATGCTCGAGATGCGGCTGAAAATCCGTGGCGACCTGAAAAAGCAGAAGGAACTGGATCATCGGCAGTGGGAAAGACAGGAAGTGCGCCGGCAGGTGATCGAAAGAAACAAGATTCCGATTCCCGGGGCCATGATCGAGAAGTATCTGGAATCGATTATGGAAGACATGAAGCGTCGCAATGAGCCGTTCGAAGAGAAAATGGTTCGCGAGCAGTATCGGTCGGTGGCCGAGGATTCGATCCGTTGGAATTTGCTGATGGATCGGCTGGCGGAGCTTGAAAAAATTGAAGTTTTCCCGTCCGATACCGAAAACTGGATTAAGAGCTTTGCGGCTAACTACAAGATGGAGGCGGAAAAGGCGAAGAAGATGCTGGCTCAGTCCGGCAAACTGCCGGAGGTCCGCGACAATTTGCTCGAGGACAAGACGCTAAACCATATTCTGGCCAAAGCCGAATATGTGAGGGACATCACCGATGTTAAAATAACCGCCGGCTCCGAGTCAAATGAGTCGAAGAAGGATGACGCTAAAGTTGCGGAGACTCAGGAGAGTGAAAACAATATCACGGAGGAATTATAAATGACGTTAATACCGATGGTGGTTGAGCAGACCGGTCGCGGCGAACGCGCTTATGACATCTATTCGCGCCTGTTGAAGGACCGGATCATTTTTATCGGTTCGCCGATCGACGACAATATCGCCAATCTGGTAATAGCCCAGTTGCTATTTCTTGAGGCGGAGGACCCGGAAAAGGATATTTTCATTTACATAAATTCGCCGGGCGGATCGGTCACGGCCGGCATGGCTATCTATGATACCATGCAGTTTATCAAGCCGGATATTGCCACCACCTGTATGGGACTGGCGGCCTCGATGGGGTCGTTCCTTCTGGCGGCCGGCACCAAAGGCAAGCGAGCGGCACTGCCCAATTCGCGGATTATGATTCATCAGCCCTCGGCCGGAACCCAGGGCCAGGTGTCCGATATCGAAATCATGACCAAGGAATTTCTCAGCACCAAGGCCCGTTTGAATCAGCTTCTCGTGCACCATACCGGGCAGCCGCTTGAACGGATCGAGAAAGACACCGACCGCAATTATTTTATGTCGGCGGGCGAGGCCCAGGATTATGGCCTGATCGATAAAATTTACGATTTCAAACGTAAAGAGAAAAAATAACCACGGAGTATAATTGGCCGATAAAGATCAAAATAGGACTTCCAACGGGGGCGGCACGTCGCACCGCTGCAATTT
Source organism: candidate division Zixibacteria bacterium HGW-Zixibacteria-1 (assembly GCA_002838945.1). Taxonomy (NCBI): domain Bacteria; kingdom Pseudomonadati; phylum Candidatus Zixiibacteriota; species candidate division Zixibacteria bacterium HGW-Zixibacteria-1. The sequence continues at coordinate 1,419 of PGXB01000057.1, read as the reverse complement.
TTGCGGCAAGCCGGCCTCGAAGGTGAAACGGCTTTTTGCCGGATACGAGGCCTTTATATGCAATGACTGTGTGACGCTCTGCCATGATATCCTGGTTTCTTCACCGATGCGCGATGAGGTCATCGCCACGTTCGATCTCCCGCGCCCGGCCGAAATCAAGGGATTCCTCGATAAGTACGTGATCGGCCAGGAAGAAGCTAAGCGGACGGTGGCGGTGGCGGTGTACAATCATTACAAGCGTATCAATGCCCTGTCCGACAAAAAGGATGAATCGGGGGATATTGCCGAGCTGGAAAAATCCAACATCCTGCTGTTGGGCCCGACCGGTACCGGCAAGACTCTTATTGCACGAACGCTGGCCAAATTTTTGAAGGTACCTTTCAGCATTGCCGATGCCACCGTGCTCACCGAAGCCGGGTATGTCGGCGAGGATGTCGAGAATATTCTGGTGCGGTTGTACCAGGCTTCGAACTACAACCAGGCGCTCACCGAGCGCGGCATTATATATATCGACGAGCTGGATAAAATCGCGCGCACCGACGGCAACCCGTCGATCACCCGCGATGTCTCCGGCGAAGGCGTCCAGCAGGGACTGCTGAAAATTCTCGAAGGCACCATTGCCAATATCCCGCCCAAAGGCGGCCGCAAGCATCCCGAGCAGTCGTTTGTCCCGATCGACACGACCAACATCCTGTTTATCTGCGGCGGAGCTTTCGAAGGGCTCGACAAGATTGTCGCCCGCCGGGTGGGGAAGAAGCAGATGGGTTTCGATGCCGAGAATCTCAATATTTCCGAGAAATCGCCCGAGATTCTCGACTTCATCGAGCCCGAGGACCTGCTCCAGTTCGGTTTGATTCCGGAGTTGATCGGCCGTCTGCCGGTAGTGGCGCCGCTTCGCGCGCTCGACCGCAACGCCCTGTTCACTATCCTGACCGGGCCGAAGAATGCCATCACGCGGCAGTATCAGCGGCTGTTCGAGATGGAAGGTATCAAGCTGTCGTTCGAGACCGAAGCGCTCTGGGAAGCGGTTGCGATTGCCGAGAAGAAAAAGACCGGCGCCCGCGCCCTGCGCTCGATTTTCGAGAAGACCATGCTCAATATCATGTTCGATATGCCGTCGGAGGATGATATCGACGAAATCATCATCACCCCCGAAGTTATTACCCGTTCCGGCGAGCCGAAACTAATCCGCAAGACGAAAAAGAAAACGGCGTGATGTAGCAAGATTACGTTGCAGATCGATAGAATTCCAAAATCCCCCCGTGTAGAGCGAGGGGATTTTTTTATGTGGTGATTCTTTCTGTAGGGGCGACCCTTGTGTGTACAGTATCATGAGATCCGAGACAGTATGTCTCAGAACATATGAAACACTTGTTGTGTTCTTGACACTGGTATAACCAACGGTTTTGTTCTTTTGGT
>PGXB01000056.1 GCA_002838945.1 candidate division Zixibacteria bacterium HGW-Zixibacteria-1 | reverse complement strand
CCCAGGGCATGACATTCCTCCTCATCTAAAGAAGGAAAATACCCTATACTGTAACATATGTCCTGATACATTCTGTAATCAATCTCCTGATACAATACAACAAGCCCCGCCCCTACAAAAGATAATACATATATTATTTATGACAAGGGCAGGCCAAAATTGGGTGAAATTGTCGGTGCATTCAAATCATTATCGGCGCGCAAATGGATCAAATATATTGAAAGCAATAATATTCTGGATAAATCCGTCAAACTCTGGCAGCGTTCTTTCTATGACCACGTTATGCGCGATGAAAATGAATTATACCAAATCCGGAAATATATTCTTGAAAACCCATTGAAATGGCATCTTGATAACGAATTCCGCGAAATTTCAAGATAATTTTTTGCGTTTCGATTATTATGGCGGGGAAATCGGATAGAATTTTGTAATAGGGAGGGGTCGCATAATCACAAAATATGGTTTTAAAAAACCCCGGAGCAAAGGCTCCGGGCAATAGTAAAGCTGTCAATTGTTTAATCCCTATATGGAAAGTATTTTATGTCTATAATTTTATCTTCTATTAGTGATAGAAGTCGATTATTTCCCTTTAATTGAAACTTTATGGTACCAATGAGAATATCAGCCATTTGAATAAGTGGATTATATTGACTTTTTAGCATTTCGGCTTGAGCCTGCTGAATAGGATAAATAAAACTTTTATTCTTAATGTACTTAAAAAAACTCCGCCTGAAATTTCGTATTAACTCCACCATATTCATCAAAATACAAATTTACTTCGCCAATATCATCAAAGACATCATTTATCAAAAAATCATATGCATATTTATAAAAAGACTTTGGATAACTGAATCCATGTCCCGTCAGCTTATCTTTAATGAAACAAATGGCCGCAAACTCATAGTCAATAATTGATAATTCCCTCAGAATGTCAGCATATTGCTTTTCATTTAATCTTGTAGACTTTAATTCATAATCCTTTGGTTTTCCGATTAGGTCTTTTATAAATGCTAATTTCCTTGCCAATTGTCGCCTTAAATCGGTTCCATCCAGCACAAGAGCACCAACAATAAAATATGGGTCTGTTTTCATATTTTTTAGGCTTGGTACACCCGACTCATCCAAATAAATGTATTTCTTTATTTTGTTTGCTCTTTTGGGGTCAATATTAAATGACTTAAATAACTCATTTTTTTTAGCTATTTTCTTTAGGTTTCTTAAATGTTTTTTTTCTGCCCTAATTCTATTGGTATAAAATGAAATGGTCTTATATGCATCATCGGCATCATTTATTAGAAATATTCCTTTATTACTTGTTCCAATAAATAAGTCGTTTTCTTCTCTTAATGGAACAATAATTCTATGCTGAAGCAATTCGCGAGTATACTCATCCTTGAATCTTACCTCTTGAAGAACACGGCCAATCGATATGGCGTTTTTATATCCATCACAATGTTTTAATAGAAATTCCACGAGTAATTTCTTATCATCGCCGGAAGGGTCATTCGGATTTGGAACCCATCTCTCGGCTTTCTCGCGTAATTTTTTGCCTTTTCTCATATTTAATTCGCAATGCCAGTTAATGACTTATTAAATCTATGCTTCGGTGAGAAGCATGTTCCAATTTGATTGGAGTCCTGCGACCCATTTTTTTCTAATTCATTACACTCTTTTATACATATTGAAATTTTATTCGTTTGAAAGTGAATTACCCAATTTCTTATCAAAGAGAAATTCAAATGACATATAATCACAATTAAAATTAAATCTTAGTGGATAAGAGTTTGTTTTGTTTTTCCAAAATAAAGAACCATAAATAGCGCTTTTGTCTGGTATCAGACAACCAACCAGCCCATTGTCATAAAAAAATGCCGCACATTCCATTAGTTTATTATTTTGACTTTTTGCTATTGCAGCACCAATCGTATAACCAAGTTGGTTATAGGGATCCTCTTTGGCCTCGATCTCATAATCGGTATTTTCAGTATAGCTTCCCGAGTAATACCCCGTCCCATAATCATACATGTTTAATTTGCCAGTTGTCTGAGAAGATACTACATAGTCATATTTCGGAGTATAAGGCGGAATTGATGTGGTTTGTGATGCAATTAGATTAGCAGCTTCATGGGGCATAAGTTGAGTCAGCAGGATTGAATAGTTGTCTTTAAGAAAACAATTTTCGGGTCTAAATTCCAGTGTGGTTCCACTATTATTATAGAAATATATTGTGATAGCTATTAAGTCAGGGTACTCATCACACCAGACGAAGATGTAATTACTATCTTGTCCTGAAATTAATACGCTATTATAAAAATCGCTATTATTGTTTTGTAGGCTATCAGGAAATATGCTTGAGGCTCTGAAAATATATTCATTTTCTAAGCCTAATAATCTGTTATATTTGACTGCCCCTGGTGTTGCACAACTCAAAGCAATAAGACCGATTATTCCACAAATTATGGATAAACGTAAAAACATATCGACCTCCCTAAATTACTTAGGACATAGGCAGATAGAACCTTGCCGGTCAATCTTAATTTTTAAAGCCGTTTTTCAAAAAGAAAAGATAAATTAAAAACGACCCATAAGATAAAGATATATAATTATTTAAAAAATCCAAGAATAAAATATTGCCCAGTTTGACTGTGGCGTGAACCGGTCAATTTATAATTCGAATATCCAATCATTCAAATTCCAGACCAATATACTCCTGTTTATAAATGCTTGACAAAACGAAAATCGAACGATAGATTGAATTACGGGAGTTTACCGTAACCTCATTATTGGGGGTCGCCCCCTCTATCCCCGTAGCGGTAGGCTCTCCATTTTATTTATGCTTATCCCTGATTAGTCTTTGAAGAGATCTTCGACACGCCGCACTCTGGCCGATTCTTCGTCGTCCAGGCCGGCCAGACAAAGATGATAGGCGCGCGGCCCGCGCGGGCCGTTGTTGACCGAGAAGACCACCTCGGCCCCTTCACTCAAATCGCGAAACTTGATTTTTCGCAGCCACCTTTGATGGAAAAATATTTTATCGCCGTCATCGGTTTCGATAAAACCGAAACCTTTGCTGCGATCGATGGATTTAATTTTGCCTTTGTCCATAGCCCACCGAATGCCCAAAAAACAGTTACTTATGAATTAAAGGCTCCGGTCGCCCCGGAGCGAATTTCCCACCACGGGAATAGACTTAGCTGCCTATCGTCTTGAAGCTGTAAATTTTCCAGCGGCCGTCAACTTTGTGCAGACCAAACTTGTTATAGTACTGAACATTGGATTGCTTGTCGATAAACGAAATCTCGACAAAAGCGGTGTCGCCCTGTATTTCGCTCTGCCCCATCACGCGCTGCATCGAAAACCAGCGGGTTTTGGTGACGCCTTCTTCGGTCAAATCATCGAGAATATCTTCGGGATTATAAAACACTCTCGGCTCAGGGCGCTGCAGGGCGTAATCCTGGCCCTTGATATTCATTAAAGCCGGAAGATCCAGCAGGTGCGCCACGGTGGCGCGATCGTTGTTCTCCATCGCCCCGAACAACTGGGTCACCGTATCCCTGGGCGAACCGTCGCCGCGACCGGAGCAGCCCCCCGACAAGACAATGAAACTTAGAAGGATGGGGAATCCCAGCCAGAAAATTTTCCTAGACAATCTATCAAATACCTCCAGTAAAGGTGATTCGGTGACTTGTCCCAAGTTCCGCCTGCGGCGAAACAGTATATGATATCTGCAATTTATTGGACTCGAGACCGATACCGGCCGAGAACCCGGCCAGGTCATCACTGCCGGCGCCGGTTTTGTAGTTTTCGCCAAGATTGGTCCATCCCGCCCGGATAAAAAGCGGCCGCGTGCTCACCAGTTCGGCGCCGACCGCAAAATAAACATCATTGTCGGTCGGATAAATTACATCAGCCGCGACCACCACCGGCAATCCCCGGGGATGTGTCGAACCGCCGCCGCGGATGGTCAGCGGAAGCGATTCCTTGTCGCCGCCGGAAACGTAAGTCGAAAGCTGTGTCCCAAGATTCTGCATCATCAGGCCGAAAGTGGTACTGTTACGGTCATTCAGCGAATATTTCAGGCCCAGGTCGAAAGCGAATCCGCTTGCGGAGTATTCATCGATTTTTTCATAGATAAATTTGCCGGTCACACCGACATCGATCCGCTCGTTCATCTCACGGGCATATGAAGTCGCCAGAAGCAAATCGCCGCCGGAAAAATCGCCGATCACTTCGCCATCGACGGTGGTCCGGTCAAAGCTGCCGTAATTCAGATAATTGACATACACCGAAAGCTTCTGCCCTTCGCGGAGAGGATGAATGTATCCAAGAAAACCCGACTGCATATCAAAAATATTGTTGTGATAGCCGGCAATAAAATGCCTACCCTCAAGATCGACCACCCCGGCCGGGTTGTAATACAGCGAGGCTTCATCATCGGCCACACCGGTAAAGGCGCCGCCCATGGCCACCGGCCGCGCCCCGGCCTGAATCTTCAGAAAATCGAAGACCGATGTTCCGACATTCGAATTGTTTTCATCGGCCAAAACTGCACCCGCGAAAATAAACAGTATCGCCGCCGGGATAAAAAGAAATGAATAATTTTTGGCTTTCATGATCACCCTCAATATTAAGAATATATAATTTACACCATAACTGTCAAACAAAAATTACCAGTTCTTGGTCGTGCGATTCAAAACATCGACCACAAGTTTTTCCGCCGCCCGCGCCTGGCCGTCATCTTCAGTCTCAGTATCGGCGGAATAGACCCCCTCACTGTAGAAAGATTCTTTCCATATTTCATTGCCGTCGGACCCATCCTGCAGAACAATGTTGAAAACGACCTTGACGACATACTGCGAGACATTGTCGGCCTCGTCGAAAGTGTGCGCTTTACGCTCGTAGCTGTTCAACTCGCCCGCCATAACCGCATCGGCATCGCTCTCCGAAACAACTTTAAGATTACCATCGGCAATAAAGGCATCGACCACCAGATCGGTCATACGACTGGACAATCCTGATTCAATCGTTTTATTTTCGAACTGCCGGACCGCGATTGACTTGATCGACGACTTCCCCCCCGGAGAAAAGCTGTAAACTGCGCACCCGACAGGAAGCAGCCCGAGCAGGCCGATCAGGATAATATGGCGAAAAAATGTCATCATAACTTTAACAACCGACCCGGCCCGAAGTTTCGGGAATATGGTTATTATATAACGACTTTCCCCTTTTTTATAACACTTTTGACCAGATTGACACCGTAATGATACGGCAACTCCCGGTAATCGCACATTTTCCAGACAACCAGGTCGCCCGGCAAGCCGGCAATTAACTGCCCGATTTTGCCGCCCCGGTTAATGGCGCAAGCGGCATTGACCGTGATGGCCGAAATCGACTCGGCCGCAGTCATCCGGTAATTCAGTGCCGCCAGGGTTACCATCAGCGGAAGCGACTCGGTAAAACTCGATCCGGGATTGTAGTCGGTGGAAAGCGCCACGGTTACGCCGGCATTGATCATATCCCGGGCCCGGGCATAATGCCCGGAATTGAGTGAAAAACAGGTCCCCGGAAGCAAGACCGCCGCCGTGCCCGAGGCCGCCATGGCTTTGATACCGGCATCGGAAGCATAAACGATATGATCGGCCGAAACCGCGCCCATCTCGGCGGCCAGTTCGGCCCCGCCGCTCGAGGCCAGTTCGTCGGCATGAAACTTGAGTTTGAGACCATGCTTTTTGGCCGCAGTCATTATGGTCCGCGACTCCTCGATACTGAAAACCCCTTCTTCACAGAAAATATCGCAAAATTCGGCCAGTTTCCCTTTAACGACCCTCGGTATCATTTCATCGGTCAGCAGTTTGATATAAGCCGGCCGCTTGTCACGGTATTCATCGGGAACCTCATGCGCTCCGAGGAAAGTCGGAATCAAATCAATGGCAAGCGTTTCGTTGAGATCGCGAATTATTTCCAGCGATTTTATTTCGGACTCGGTCGAAAGACCATAGCCCGACTTGGCCTCGATCGTGGTCACGCCGAAGGACAGGAGAGAATTCAAACGCTCTTTTGTTTTGAGCATAAGTTCTTCCCGGTCGATCTTTCGCAGGTCCCTGACGGAGGCCCTGATTCCGCCACCGGCGGCGGCTATTTCCATATAAGTTTTTCCCTGTATCCGCATCTCGAATTCATTTTCCCTGGTTCGGGAAAAGACCGGATGCGTATGCGGGTCAATCAGGCCGGGCGTGACAACACCCCGGCGGGCGTCGATAACCTGACATCCTTCCGCCAGATCGACATGTCCTTCGACTTCTTCGGACTTGCCGACCGCCAGGACTTCTTCTCCGGCAAGGGCGACCGCGGCGGATTCGATCAGACCAAGATCTTTCATCTGAGCGCCCAGCCTTGGAACCGGGCCGGCCATCGTAATCAGTTGGCTGATATTTTTAATCAGGAGAGTGGCTTTTTTTGCAAGGGGCATAATTGTGACACTTACACTCTGTTTCAGGTGTTCCTTTTAATGTTTAATAACACAGCAATATAACAGGTCCAATTTAATGACATAATCCGAAAAAATCAACCATAGTGAATTATAATATTTCCTGATGGAACACAAGATGGTTTGCATATAAATAATAAAGCCGGAGGGTGTATAAATCCACTAGCCCCGCCGGCCGAATCATTATTCATATTTGATTACCCAAAATGCCGACCGCACATCCGCAGATTATTTCTTCAGCATCGGAATTTTTATGTCATGCTTCCGGGCACAACTGATCGCTTCTTTATAGCCGGCGTCGACATGCCGGGCCACCCCGATCCCCGGATCATTGGTCAAAACCCGGTTCAGCCGCTCCTTCATCAAATCGGTACCGTCGGCGACAATCACCTGCCCGGCATGAATGGCGTTGCCCATCCCGACTCCGCCGCCGTGATGAATTGAAACCCAGCTCGCCCCGGAAACGGCATTGAGAAGGCCGTTCAAAAGCGGCCAGTCGGCGATGGCGTCGGAGCCGTCTTTCATAGCTTCGGTTTCGCGGTACGGCGAAGCCACCGAGCCGCAGTCGAGATGGTCGCGGCCGATAACAATCGGAGCCTTGATCTTGCCTTTTTTAACCAGATCGTTGATTATTTCGCCGAATTTGGCCCTCTCGCCATAACCCAGCCAGCAGATTCTGGCCGGAAGTCCCTGGAACGGAACCTTGTCGTGGGCCATCTTTATCCATCGGCATAGAGAACGATTATTCTTGAATTCCTTCAGAATGACCTCATCGGTCAGATGAATGTCGGCTGGATCGCCGGACAGCGCGACCCACCGGAACGGCCCTTTGCCCTCGCAAAAGAGCGGCCGAATATAGGCCGGGACAAAACCGGGAAACTCGAAGGCCTCTTTCAGGCCGCCTTTTTCCGCCTGACCCCTCAAATTGTTGCCATAATCGAAAACGATGGATCCGGCCCTCAGAAATTTGACCATGGCTCCACAGTGTTTCACCATCGATTCATAGGCCCGGTCAATATATTCGCGGGGATTGCTCTTGCGCAGACGGTCGGCCTCGGTGATGGTCAGACCTTCCGGAATATAACCGTTTAATTCATCATGGGCCGAGGTTTGATCGGTCACCACATCGGGAATAATGCCCCGGCGGAAAATCTCCGGAAACATCTCAGCGCAGTTACCGACCAGGCCGATCGAGATCGGGGTTTTGCTTTTGTTATTTTCTTTTACCAGCTTTAATGCTTTGTCGAGCGTCTTGACCTTAATATCGCAGAAGCCCATCTTTACACGCCGGTTGATGCGGGCCTCATCCACTTCGATACAAAGAATCGATGCCCCGGCCATGGTTGCGGCCATCGGCTGGGCGCCGCTCATGCCACCCATGCCGCCGGTAAGGATCCAGCGTCCGGCCATATCCCCGCCGAAATGCTGCTCACCAAGCGCGGCGAAAGTTTCATAGGTGCCCTGGAGGATTCCCTGCGTTCCGATATAAATCCAGCTCCCGGCCGTCATCTGGCCGAACATAATCAGGCCCAGCTTGTCGAGTTGACGGAATTTTTCCCAGGTGGCCCATTTGGGAACCAGATTGCTGTTGGCAATCAACACCCGCGGAGCATATTCATGAGTTCTGAAAATACCGACCGGTTTACCTGATTGAACCAGAAGCGTTTCATCATTTTCAAGTGATTTCAGAGATTTTATAATAGCGCCGTAACAATCCCAGTTGCGGGCGGCCTTTCCAATACCGCCGTAAATAATTAGTTCTTTCGGTTTTTCGGCCACGTCGGGATCGAGGTTGTTGTTTAGCATCCTGAAAGCGGCTTCCTGCGCCCACCCCTTACAGGTAAGCTTGGTTCCTCTGGCAGCTTTAACCGGCTTGTATTTCATGTTTTATATCCTCCGTCAAATTACAGGAAATTTAATATATCTTCTTATCCAACTTTTTGCAACCGTAAAATACTGGCTTTTCATTTACCTTTCCCATCCAATTTCGTATAATAGCCTTATGGATATCTCTTTGATAAAAACAAACTTGCAACATCTGGCCGGTAATATGGGCGGGCGGCTGTTCGGCGTTTGCCGTATCGACGACCTCCGCGATACCTTCCATTTCGAAATAAAAGAAATCTCGAAATCCTTGAATACTGCCATCTCGGTCGGCGTGCCGGTATCGGCGGCGGTCCTGGACACCCTCATCGACCGCCCCAATGACCTCTACAAATCGCATTACCGGCAGATTAACCATGTCCTGAACGATATCGCCTTTGCCGTATCTTCAGAGATTATCACACTTGGATATAAAGCCATCCCGATCCCGGCCTCACAGATATTGAAATGGAAACCAATGCGGGCGCACCTGTCGCACCGGGAAATCGCTTATAGGGCCGGCCTGGGCTGGCGCGGACGCAATAATCTGCTGGTCAGTGAAAAATTCGGCTCCCGGATTCGGTTGGTGACAATTTTGACCGACCTGGAACTGGAACCTGACAATCCCTGTCAGTCGGACTGCGGTGATTGTTATGCCTGCATCGCGGCCTGTCCGGTCGGCGCCATCGGTGAGAATTACGAAGATTTCAATCTTAAAACCTGTTATGAAAAAGTCTCGGAATTCGCCCGCCCCGAGAATATCGGAACATACATATGCGGCCTCTGCCTGCAAGTCTGCGGTTCGAAAAAATGATTTTCATATTGATGAGCAGGATCAAATTTGATACAATGAGAAGAAGCAGGAGATTATAAATGGGACGAATAAAAGAACCTCTGCCGGGACGGCTGATCGTGTCGGTCATTTATTCTTCGATCGGCGCCATGGATGCCGCCGCCGGAGAGATCGAAAAAAAATACGGGCGGGTGGAAATCGAGACCGATGATATTGATTTCCTGCATACCACCTATTACCGCGAAGAGATGGGTGATGACCTGAAACGGAAATTTTTTGCCTTCGAAAAGATGGTCGAGCGCGACAAATTGGCCGAAATAAAACTATGGACGAATAAACTTGAGGAAAAATTCGGTGAAAAAGTGGGCGATTTTGTTTTTCGCAAAATCAATATCGATCCCGGGATACTGACGCTGGCCTCTTTGACCCTGGCTTCGACCAAAGATTATGCCCATCGAATTTATCTCAGGGACGGCATTTTTGCCGAAACGACATTAATATATGAAAAGAGAAAGTTTAAGGCATTGCCATGGACCTACCCGGATTATATCGAGCCGGTTACAATCGAATTTCTTACGCGGGTCCGCGATATGATGAAGGGAACGGAGTTTGAAGTATAGCGTTCTGTTTTTAATAATATTCACGATCTTCGTGGCCTGCGGGGATGAATATTATGGTTCATCGCCCGACGATAATCCAACCTACGTGACCATCGAGACAGAACCGGCCTTGTCATCCGACGGTACATATATATATTACATTTCCACCGACACTTCGGACAGCTACTACAGCGGTATCTTTCGTGTTTCCGTGGCTTCGTTACAGCGCCAGAAACTGGTTCACGGCCTCGGCTATCATTCACCGACGGTCAGCTTCAATAATAACAACCTGGCCTATCTCGACGCCGGGCGCATCAATTACCAGAGTCTCTTCGATATGTCGCACCGGGAGTCATCCATCCCCGACAGCTTCCTGTCCATCGCCTATATCCGCGACAGCATCCTTGTCGCCAGCAGGAATGACTCGATATTCGTAGTCACCGATTCCGGCGACATGTCGCCGCTGGTCCCGAAAGGATGGGATCCGACGATCCTATCCGAAGATACTTTTCTTTATTTCACCGGCAAGTCGCCTGATTTTTATGTCGTCAGAAACAATATCTATGGTGTCAGGCCCGAGACTCTTTTTTCCATGAGCGGCACGGCACGACCCCGCTGGCCCGCCATGATGACCGGATATAACTACCTGTCCTACGAGATCGCCGACTGGAGCCGGCACTACTTCTATGTCAGAAAAACGCCGAGCGATACGGCGGTCGCTATCGGTGATTCAAAGTACGCCAAATCTATTTTATTGAAAGACGGCCGGATTTTATTTACCGGCGATATCGGGCAGTTTGTTTATTCCAATTATATTGTCACCCACCCGTAATATTCACTATTTCCGAAAACCATTTTTAATTTTCATTAAGTATAATACGCCGGGCGGGATTGCCCGGCGCATTAGTATTATACAATTTCTACCAAAAACCTGATATCTATGCCGGTAGCGGCATTATTAACAGGATCATGGGAAACGCGGACAGGGACGGCATTCTTCCCAGCAAATGATCGGTGGATTAACGGTGCATACCATGACCCAGCAGCACTTAATGGCATTAGCCTGCGGGGCTGTCATGGTCGTGAAGCCGCCGATAAAGATTGCCAGAAACGCGAACAGCAGGACCATTGCTTTCATTTTCTTCATCATCAGATCTCACCTCCTCGTTGCTCTTATGATTGAAGTTGTTGCAGTATAGCCAGGATTTGATCTTCCTTTCCCTGCGCCAGGGCTCCCGGCCATACTTTTAATATGCTGCCCTGGGGCGAAATGAATATTGTCTGTGGAAGGATATTTCCTTTATAACTATCCAGAATCTGCGGGTCATCGGGACAAACCACCGGAAACAATATCCCGTATTCCGATGCATACTCGAGTGCCGCCTGCCGCGAATCGGCGCACATGCCGAGATACCGGATATGCTCATTGGTCCGCTCTTCATAGAGGCGGTTCCAGAACGGCAGATTGTCCTTGCACACCGAACATTCCGACGACAGCCAGAAAAGCATGGTATAGGGCTGATCCGGCCCGTATGAGACCGTTATTGTATCATTAAATATATCGACTGCCGTAAAAGGCGGAACGGTCTGCTCCTCTTCAAGCATTCCCAGATGCTCTTTGGGATTTTCGATAATCGCCCTCAGTTCACGGTTTTGTTTGAACAGGTATAATATTTCGATGCCCATGACCACGATTATGGCAATAAAAATATATGTCCAGATATCTTTGGTGATCGATGAAGCCATCAGGGCTGCCTCCTGAGACAATCCATTGTCGGTCGATTGATGCTGTCTTAATGTCGCATGCCCTCGCTGTCAGGTTGTTGATGATATTCCCCGAGGGCAAAAAAAATATAGCGGGGTTTAAAGGCTGTGTCAAGTCATTTCAACTCGATGGAAGTAATTATACAATTAAGCGATGATATAATCGTATTTCACAACGCGTTAAAGACGTGAAAATTCGCTACTTCTTTTAAGCAAACCGCTGGATAATAAAATACGGCGGGAGCAATAAACCGCCGCCAGTCGGCAGTTTGTAACAATTTGTTTCATCCCCCCCCTGCCATTTGAAAAAAACCACTTTTGGATTCGACCATTACTGCGGACAAATTGTCTTTGAAAAGAATGAGAAATTGAATCATTGAAAGGAAATCACATGCGCCAGCCGTTTCCTCATCAGTTTTACACGATATACACCTATGAATTCCGAATCCCGATCAGGGCTTCGGACAATGACTTATATAAATCGGCCGCCACCTCGGGGCAAATTATCGGGATCGGTTCGGAATGGGGCGCCATGCCGGAAGGAAGGAAACGGCCTGAAGGCGGAAGGCCGGGTGGGGGCGACGGCTTTCCCGGGGGCAGCGGCGGTGGTATTGCAGGAGGTCGTCCCGGGGGCGGAATGGGTGGCGGCCCACCCGGAGGCGGCCGAGGAATGCAGATGCCGGAAAAACAGGAAATCTGGGTAAAAGCGGCATTGGCGGAGGCACCGACAAAAAATTAAAGCATCTTTTGGACCTATGCCTTTCTTCCTCTGCGACCCGGGCGGTTTTGAACAATTCGCCCGGGTCCCTCCATTGCCACGAGGACATTTTTATTGCGGTGGAATTAATAAATGGATATCCTTAATAATGGCATAAATGATTGAACTAAAGACAACAATATTCATTATAAGGATTAGGAATGGATAAATTCGTAATAAATGGCGGCAGGAAACTAAATGGAAGTATTAAGGTCGAGGGCTCGAAAAACGCCGCCCTGCCCATTATCGCATCGACGATTCTTCTCAAAAAGGGTGTTTCCGTCCTTGATAATATTCCTCCCTTAAAGGACATCTATACTATCCGCAAGGTTCTCGAGTTTATCGGGGCCAAAATCGAATACGATCCGAAAAAGATGCGGATGGAAATCGACTGTTCGCAAATCAACGATAATGTCGCGCCCTATGATTTGATGCGCCAGATGAGAGCTTCATTTCTGGTCCTGGGTCCGCTACTGGCGCGCACCGGCGAAGCTAAAGTATCGCTTCCCGGCGGCTGCACGCTCGGCCCCCGCCCGGTTGACTACCACATTCAGGGGTTCCGGACGCTCGGCGCCGAGATAACCGAGGATGCCGGATATATTATTGCCCGGGCAAAACAGCTGAAGGGAACGACCGTCTATTTCGACCGCCCGTCGCACACCGGAACGGAAAATATCCTGTTCGGAACGGTTACGGCCAAAGGCACGACCCATATAATCAATGCCGCCTGCGATCCCGAAGTGGTCGATGTCGCTCGCTTTCTCAATGCCTGCGGAGCGAAAATCAGCGGAGCCGGCACGGCCAGTGTTATTGTCGAAGGGGTTAAATCGCTTAAGCCGGCCTCATATAAGGTTACCGGCGATCGACTGGTGGCCGGAACGTATATGTGCGGCGCCGCTATAACCGGCGGCTCGGCCGAAATAAAGGGCATCGATCCTTCGCATTTAACCATGGTCTCCCGTAAATTAATTGAGATGGGTTGTGAAATAAACGAGAAAAAAAATAGTATCTTTATAAAAGGCCCTAAAATTCCGAAGCCGATTAAAGTGGTTACTTTTCCTTTTCCGGGCTTCCCGACCGATCTTTTGCCCTGCATAATGGCAGTTGCAACAATCGCTTCGGGAACAAGTCGTATAAAGGAAACTGTTTTTGAAGATAGGTTCAGCCATATGATGGAATTGCGCCGTCTCGGGGCCGATATTACGGTGGCAATGAACGAAGCCACCCTGAACGGCGTCAGTAAACTGAAGGGCGCGTCGGTCATGGCCTCGGAAATTCGCGGCGGCGCCGGCCTGACCCTGGCCTGCCTGGCGGCGGAAGGAACCAGCGAACTGTTGAGAGTGTATCATGTCGACCGCGGATATTCAATGCTGGATGAAAAGCTTTCTTCATTGGGGGCCGATATAAAAAGAGTGAATTGATAACTGATTTATATAAACTTAATTTATTGGAACGAATAAAATGGCAAAGAAAACACTCTTTTGGGTTTTACTTATAATTCTGGCCTCGGGGTTGGCCTTCGGTCAGGAAAAGTATTTCGGCAAAAACAAGGTTCAGTTCAAGCAGTTCGAGTGGCAATATATTCAAACGAGGCATTTCGATATCTATTTTGCAGACCAGATGTATGAAACCGCCAAATTCGCCTCATCGGTGCTGGAATCGGCTTATGTCGTCGTTTCGGATCAATTGAACTACCACCTGAGCCGCCGGGTTCCGGTTTTTATTTACAATTCACCCAATGATTTTCAGCAGACAAATATTATACCGTCGCTTCTTCCCGAAGGTGTCGGCGGTTTTACCGAAGCATTTAAAAATCGTATCGCGATTCCTTTCAATGGTTCGACCGAGGATTTCCGGCATGTCCTGCATCATGAGTTGACCCATGCCGTCACTTATGACATGCTGTTCGGCAATATGTTTTCATCGCTGTTGTCGCGTCAGCGGCTGTTTGATCTGCCGCTCTGGTTCGCCGAAGGTTACGCCGAATATTCTTCACGATACGGCTGGGATTACTATGCCGACATGGTCGTGCGTGACGCCACTATCAATAATTACCTGATGCCGCCTATGTATCTCGGCGGCTACCTGGCCTATAAGCAGGGTCAGGCGATGATCAACTATATTGTCGACAATTACGGTGAACAAAAAATCGGCGAATTTCTTGCCAAGGGCAAGGTGCTTCTGACATCCAACAAGGCCATGAAAGCCTCGGCCGGAATCGAAACCAAAGATTTCTATGAGAATTTCGCGAAGGAAATGAAACGGCGTTACTGGCCGGAGATTGCCAAAAGGAAGGAAGCCAAAGAATTCGCCAAACCGCTGACCGACCACACCAAGGACGGCTCCAACTACAACGGCAATCCGATCTTTTCACCCAAAGGCGATCGGCTGGCCATATATTCCGACCGCAAGGATTACACCGAGGTATATCTGATCTCCGCGATCGACGGGCAGTTGATCGATCGCCTTGTAAAGGCGGAGCGATCCGGCGATCTGGAATCGCTGCATTACTACTATTCCGGGGTGACCTTTTCGCCGGACGGAGAACGAATCGCCTTTGTCGTAAAAACTCAGGGCCGTGATGCGATCTATTTTCTGACCGTGAAAGACAAAAATATTTACAAGAGAAAACATTTCAACTTCAATAGCATCCTTGATCCGGTCTGGTCGCCGGACGGCAAAAAAATAGCCTTTTCGGGTCTCGACGGTCGTAAGCGAGAAATTATTATATACGATATCGAAAAAGATGAAACCATGAACCTGAAAAACGATACGTTCGATGATACGGAACCCTCATGGTTCCCCGATTCGCGGCACATCGCTTTTTCCTCCAGCCGCCCGCATCCCGATAATGATTTCATTCTTACGAATCCCGACTATACGCCCGAAGATTCGCTCGACTGGTGGACCATCTACAGCAAATTCGACTATGCCAACTACAGTTTGTTCGCGGGCGATATCGAATCCGGGACAATCAAGCCGATTCATTGCGGACCGGGACAGAATCACAGCCCGCAGGTCTCCCCGACAGGCGACCGGGTCGTCTTTGTGTCCAACCGCAATGGCATCGACAATCTTTATATTACCCATCTTGACTCATCGACAACATATGCCATTATCGACATCCTGACCGGTGTCGATAATCCCTCATGGTCACCTGAGGGCGATAAAATCGCTTTTTCATCTTTCGGCAATGGCGGCTTCGATGTCTATCTCCTGAAGGACCTCAAACCGGTCGGCAACAACGGTGTCCTCGAACCGACCGATTTTGTCAAAGGACTCTACGGCAAGCCATCGGTGCAATATGCCCTCAATGCAGATGAGGAGCCGGTTGAGGATACACTTGTCGATAAAGAATCCGCCCTCGAGGCGCATGAAGCTGCGTCCGCGGCTGACGATACTGCAACCGTAACCGCAGAAGAAAGCGAAGCTATCGCGGACAGTACCGAGGTTGCCGAGAAAGTCGAAGATAGTACCGAGGTAACTGAAACGGCCGCAGACAGTACTGAAGTCGCCGAAGAACCGGCCGAAACCAAACCGGTTGCGCCGGATTCTACCCGGATCGAGGACGGCGATTATATTTTTGTTGCCGAGCCGCACCAGCCCGATCCGCTCGATACGATATTCTCCGATGTCACTTTCGACCAGAGCCGGGATGAATATCTCGAAAAACAGCGGCTATCCGCCTTTGATTCGATTGCCAGCAACAATACGCTTCCTTCCGGAGAGTACAAAGTGTATGACTACAAGGTCAAATTCACGCCGGACTATGTCAACGGCGGTTTTTCCTATGATACATTCTTTGGTTTGCGTGGGCAGTCGGTCTTTGTCTTCTCCGACTATCTCGGGGACCACCAGATATATCTTATTACCGATCTGGTTAACACCATCGATCAAACCAATATCAGCATTTTCTATCTGTACAATAAATTGCGGACGAACTTCGGCGTCGGCGCCTTCCATACCAAAAATTTCTATATCGACAACTACGACCTGCTCTTTTCGGATCGCTTCTATGGTTTCCAGGGATATGCATCATATCCGTTTTCGACCTTCTTCCGGGCCGAGGCTTATGCCTCACAATATTTCATCGATCGCAAATATCATGACGTCATCGACCCGCGCCCCGACCGCTCCTCCAAAGTCACCACGGCCGGCATCGGCTTCGTGCAGGATAATATTATCTGGGGCGTCACCGGCCCACTGAACGGCCGGCGTTCCCGGCTGGATCTCGAAGGCGCCATCGATTTGTTCAATGCCAGCGATATTTCATACTATGCCGCCGAACTCGATTACCGCAAGTACTGGCATATCAAGAGCCTCTTTTCGATGGCTTTCCGCCTTTCCGGCGGCGCTTCCTGGGGCGATACCCCGAAAAGATATTTCCTCGGCGGCACTTCGAATAAAATCGGAAGTACCACGGTCGATGCCGAAGTGTACGATGTCGAAAACCTGTACTTCTCCCAGATCGTCACACCTCTCCGCGGTTATAATTATTTCGATTTTTCCGGTGATAAGTACTTCCTGGCCAATTTCGAGTTCCGCTACCCGTTTGTCGATTACCTGAAAATGAATTTCCCCCTGCCGCTGACCATCGGCTATGTGACCGGCAACTGGTTCTATGATATGGGCGCGGCCTGGGAAGGCGACAATTTCAAGGGCGGCACATCAGCCGATGGAACCGCACATCTGAAAGACATCAAGTCGGCGTTCGGCTTTGGTATCCGCGCCAACCTCGGCATTTTCGTGCTGCGATATGACCTCGCCTGGAACACTGACTGGGCCACTGTCGCGGCGCATCCCAAATCATATTTTTCGATC
Organism: candidate division Zixibacteria bacterium HGW-Zixibacteria-1; assembly: GCA_002838945.1. NCBI lineage: Bacteria > Pseudomonadati > Candidatus Zixiibacteriota > candidate division Zixibacteria bacterium HGW-Zixibacteria-1. Next base: position 2,405 of record PGXB01000056.1, on the reverse strand, counting down.
GGCGCTGATTTTTAGGATAGCGAAGTATTCATTAAATGCCCGCCCGTTGCAACGGCGGGCATTTTTCGTTTTCAGCGATCCGGCTTGATATTGCCGCAGTTTTTTACTACCTTTGAATATGCGAATGGAAAGAATATGAACCTGATTCAAATAAGTTTTTTTATAACCGGAATTATCATCGTCGGTTTCTTCGGGCTTTTTGCTGTCACTTCCATCAGGGAGAGCAAACCGCGTTCGGCCATTGTCGCAACGATGACTTTTCTTATATTCTGTTTGCTGTGGTTTGGCATATATTTCTACCTGAACATTTCCAATACGGCGATGCTCTCTGCTGTCGGCATAATATTGATCTTTACGCTGCTTTTATTCCTGCCGCTGGGAACGCGCAAGGCGCTCGAAATCGGCGCGGTCTCGGACCGGGTCGATGAGCGCGATGTTATTTTTGCCCGCGAAGAGTACAAACCGGGCACTGAAAAATATGACCGATACTATGCTATGCGCCCCGGGAAAAAAGAGATCGACGACCGCCTGCGAAAACTGCCGGAGCTGCTGGAGCCGGGCGGCAGGTTATATGATTCGATACAATCGGAACATATCAGTCATATTTTTGCCGTCATCGAAGGAATGCTCGACAAGGTTGACGGGCCGGTCAATCCCAACCGTCATGTCATCGACCCCGATGAGATGACCGACATCATCAAAGATCTGACGATCGATCTCGGTGCGGTCGAGGTCGGTATCGCCGAGCTCAACCCGAAGTGGGTTTATTCGCATGTCGGCCGGGGCCCCGAAAAATGGGGCGTGCCGATTGCCAACAATCATAAGTATGTTATCCCGTTTACGGTCGAGATGGATTACGCGCATGTCGAAACGGCGCCCGATCTGCCGATCACCGAAGAATCCGCGACATCATATCTTTTCGGTGCCAATATCTCGATCGCGCTGGCTTCATACATTCGCTCGCTGGGCTGGCCGGCGCGCGCGCACATGGCCGGAAGCAACTACCAGATCATGCTGCCCCCGGTGGCGCATGATGCCGGCCTCGGTGAACTGGGCCGGATGGGCTACCTTATCTCGCCGCAACTGGGTGCGCGGGTGCGGCTCGGCGCCGTCACGACCGACCTGCCGCTGTTGACCGATGAACCGATTTCCTTCGGCGTGCAGGATTTCTGCGAGCGCTGTCTCAAATGCGCCGAAAACTGCCCCTCGGGAGCCATCCCGTTCGGAAGTAAGACCGACGTGCGCGGTGTCCTCAAATGGCAGTTGAATATAGAGAAATGCTTGCACTATTGGCGGATGATGGGCACGGACTGCGGTCTGTGCATGAAAGTCTGTCCGTACAGTCACCCTGAAGCCTTAGTGCATGATATCACCCGCACCGCCATCAAACGCTCGGTTGTGGCGCGGCAACTGGCCGTCTGGGCCGACGACCTCTTCTACGGCCGCAAGGCAAAATATTTGTAATTCTTTGGGCAGGTCGAAATCCCCTGCCTGAGACCCGAAGGGGCGAAGGCGGGTGTGGCCCGGCAGTAAAATAATAGTGACATTAAATAATTGCTATTTAAATAAATAAAGGACAATTTCAATCAAAACAATCAAACCAATTGCAAGCCCAATAGGAACAAGTTCCTGGATTTTATCCTCTTTGTAATACAATATGGAAAATGGATCAATGATTTTCCCAGGTCGTGCACATTTTATATATAAATAGCCAGCTATACAGATTATCCCACTTACAACCAAGAGTATGCCAATATGCGCCGTATATTTAATAAGTTTGAACAACAACGGATTCTGATTTTGGAATGACACCGTAATTCCGTCGGTCTTAATATTAAGATATATAATAAATGCCATGAATCCCCCGAGCCAGCAAGCAATTGGAAAATACCTCTTATAAATTTCCTTCTTTTTCGATATGCTGATTTCTGATTCAGGCAGAGAGTTATTTTTCTTTCTCAAACCAGCATTATCCGGTCTATGCTCAACTATCGCCTGAGGGATTGCATTTAAGGTTTGGCAGTTCCGGCATGTAATAAAATATGATTTATTGTCGCTATCGACAATAATTTCATATCCGCAGGCTTTGCAACTGAATTTAATATAATCCATGTTCCTTTGTGTGCGGCCCGCCGCGGCGGGTCCACATCTGTCCGTCCCTTTAATATTCGTAAATTCTCGCCGAGATGTCATTCAAAGATGTGGCAATCCACTTAGGAAAGATAGGATGTTTTGAGGAAATGGCAAGAGGAAAACTTAAAATAAAATAGGCAGAACCGCTTCATCCCCGATAACAATCGGGGATTTCGGATCCTTCCCTTGTATCTTATTCTCAAAGGAATTGATATATTAAAGCGGACCGGGATGAAACTGTTCCTTCCCTCAGGTTTTTAAGCCTGTCTAGT
>PGXB01000055.1 GCA_002838945.1 candidate division Zixibacteria bacterium HGW-Zixibacteria-1 | reverse complement strand
ACGCCGTCATTCGAGCCTGGGTTTTAAAAATCCAGTTGACTTCGAACGGGCGGCTACCCTATCTTAACTATGTGTCCATTTTTTTAGGGGAAGACCACAATAATAAACGGTGACGTTAGATATCACAATGATTCAAATAATATGCCAGATAGAAATGGAGGCGCTATCAAGATTCAATCTTCGCCTTCAATAGAAAACTGCATATTTATTAATTGTATGGCGCAATATGGTGGTGCTTTATATATTTCTAAACCCACAAGCGGTGACACTCTGGTAACGCCAACAATATTATCTTGCAAATTTGTTTCTGACTCGGCACTGTACGAATATTCAAGCACCAGTACATATAGTGGTGGAGCTATATACTGTGGTATTGGCGCAATACCAACTATTCACGACTGCTATTTTGAGAAAAACTTCGCCTGGGCATTTGGCGGGGCAATATCCGGTGGTCAGGCAGAAATTAGTAGCTGTCTATTTATTAGTAATTCCACAGATGATACATATGGTGGCGCGGCTGGTGGAGCCATTTTTGTAGGTGATTCAATGGCAATTGGCAGTTGCACATTATCAAAAAATTATTCTCCAAATGGTGGTGCTATTTATGCAGGCGAGGATTCGAGGCTATTACTCCAACATTGTATTATTGCTTTTAATTATTATACCGGTCTAAAGTGTTATAATAATTCAGTCGTGATATTTGACTGTAATAATTTTTGGAGTCATCAAAATGGACATATAGTTGGCCAGTGCGATAGTGCTGATGTCGATGAGTATACGGTATTCGAAGACCCCCTATTTTGCAACCTTACTGGCAATGACTACCAAATATCGTCATATTCGCCATGTGACGAAGACAGTAGCGAGTGCGAAATACTAATCGGCAAATATGATGACGACTGCAACTATTGCTGCAACGTTCCTGGTGACGTGAATAACGATGACGACGTAAATATACTTGACGCATCATACTTGACAGATTATTTATACAAGGGTGGCAGCGCTCCACCCTGTCCAGATGAAGCTGATTCGAATGGTAACTGTGCTATTAATATATTAGATGTAACGTACTTAATAAATTACTTGTACAAGGGGGGCCCCCCTCCAGTTTGTGGATGTGTCCTTTAATTTATGTATAATAATGTGTTTCTAAATTATTCTATTGAACATAATACCAGTCTTATTTAAACTATATTTAAAATAATAAAATTGAACGGAGAGCCGAGTGGCTCTCCGTTCTATATGACATCAAAATCTAAAATCGATATTACTTCGCGTCGAGAATCTTCTCCGCCTCGACCTTATCGACATCCATCACATATGTGATACCGCTGATGCGGGCCGCATCCTCGGTCAGCGAGGTCAGGTCGTCGCGCGAGATATACTTCATCGCGAACTTGCGGTTACCGGCCATCAACTGGCGCAGTCCCTGGGCCAGACGCTCATAGTACGTGTACAGACCGAGCGCGCCGGTCGGGATTTTCGCGAATTCATCGGCGCCCAGTTTTTCGCGCAGATCGGCCGCCGTGACGAAGACCTCGTCCACGGTCGTGCCGAACCGCTCGACATAAACCGGCACCTGGTGGGCGTCGATCGTCCGTCCAATCGTCTTGCCGACCATGGCCGCCGCAATCGGGCCGCGGGCCATACCGATCAGCTTGACAAACGGTGCGCCAAGGGCCAGACCCTTGTACATCTGATCCTCGAACGTGAAACCGCCGGCCGCCACGAGCGGCGGAACATATTCGCCGCGGTCGGACAGCCGTTTGGCATACTGATACAGCAGTGAGTGCAGTTCCACCGGCGGAATACCCCATTCGTTCATCATCCGCCACGGACTCATGCCGGTGCCGCCGCCGGCGCCGTCAACCGTGAGCAGGTCAAGTTTGTACTTCGAGGCGAACTTGACCGCGCGCGCCAGATCGGCTGGGCGATAGGCGCCGGTTTTCAGGAAGATGTACTTCGCGCCCGCTTTGCGGAGCTGCTCCACCCGCTGCGCGAAACCTTCCTCGGTCACCATGCCGACACGCGAGTGCCGCTCGAATTCCTTGAATGCGCCCGCCTCGAACGCCTTGATAACATGCGGGTCGGTCGGATTGGGCATTACCACATAACCGCGCTTGTGCAGCAATTGCGCTTTTTCGAGGCTCTTGATTTTGACTTCGCCGCCGATATTCTTGGCGCCCTGTCCCCATTTCAGCTCGACACACTTGACACCGAGTTTCTCGATGGCGTATTCCTGCACGCCGAGGCGGGTATCCTCGATATTGGCCTGCACGATGATCGCGCCGTAGCCGTCGATCTGATGATCCATGAACAGCTTGACACGGCGCTTGAGATCGACCGTATCGACCACGTGATTGTTTTCGATGACCGACTGCACATCCATACCGACCACATTTTCACCGATGGTCAGGCCGGTTCCGGCCAAGGCGGTCCCGATGGCCAGCCCTTCCCAGTTATTCTTGGCGATATCGGTAGAGCCAATACCGGGAATCATTATGGGCAGACGGAACTTGATGCCCTTGTCGTGGCCGAAATGAACTTCCAGATCGACATTGGGGAAGATGGCTTTGTCGCTGTCGGCCTCGATACCGTGAGCGCCGACGGCGGTCCCCAGAATATTGAAATGCGAATAGTCAACCGGATAAACCTTCTCGGCGGCTGTCGTGATGACGCCGAAAGGCTGCGGATAGATGACCTCATGTCCCCGGTAAGCGGACTTACCGATCTCGCACATTCCAATGCAGCCGTCAACGCAGGTGACGCACATTCCCGATGCCGGGACGACCGACCCCTCGGTTCTGTTTTTTGTCAGGGTCGCAGCCGAGGCATTTACTCTCGAATATGACATCTTGTATATTCCTCCTATAACACTTAATCTTCTTTAATTTCACAGGCCACGCAGGGCTTCATGTAACACATCATATCATCGAATCGTTCTTTTTCCACGCAGGGCGGATGAAGATTGGCACAGCCGCCGCAGATGGCCTTATCCGGCTCGGTGTAGGTGCACCGGAGTTGGCAGGCCGGGCAGACATAGATGCAGCCGCCGCACAGACGACAGACATCCGATTTGACATCAAACGGCGTTCCCAGCGAGCGCCTTTCGCCGCGCCCGCGGAAACCGATGGCCTTGGCCATCATCTGCTCCTCGCACATCCGCACGCACAAACCGCACAATATGCAGTCGTCATGTTCCTGCTTGAAGCGCTGCTGACGAACCTCGTGCGCCGAGGCCAGGTCCTGAATCACTTTCGACTGCGGACATGACGCCAGCAGGAGTTCCAGGATCATCTTGCGCGCCCGGACAACCCGCCGCGAAGCGGTGCGGACAACCATGCCTTCCTCGACGGGGTAAGTGCATGACGAGACCATGCGCGATCTCGGCTCTTCGCCGATTTCCACCACGCACAGGCGACAGGCGCCATAAGGCGACAAACCCTCCATGTGGCATAACGTGGGAATCGGAAAACCGAGAAATTGAGCCGCTTCCAGAATTGTCATACCTTCATCGACGGAAACCTGAAGTCCGTTTATCGTTAATGTAATCATGCTGACTTACCTCCCGTCGCCGCGACAGTTTCTTCTTCCGGTTCGGTTTCGGCCTTTTTGGTAAATTCCAGGTCGCACCTCAGGCAGCGGCAGGCTTCACGCGTGGCTTCTTCGAGCGAGAGCGACATCTCGACCTCGGCAAAACCCCTCTTGCGCCATTGCACCGAAGCCCTCGGTGTATCGACCCTGGCCGTTCCGGCCAGTTCCTCGCTGCCCTCGATCGGCTCGACGTAAGCCTTCGGCAGTTTGACCGTCCGCGGCTGCTTCATGGCCTCACCCTTGATATAGCGGTCGATCATCACCGCCACCCGCTTGCCGGCCGCAATGGCTTCGACAATCGTGTTGGGCCCGGTGACCAGATCACCGCCGGCAAAGACACCCGGCCGATTGGTGCACAGTGTCTCATGATCCACCTTGACACCGTTTATTTTCGGATCGGTCTCGATTTCCATGGAACTGGCGACCGAGATGCAATCTATATCCGATCCCTCACTGATGGCCACGACCAGCGTATCGAGCGGGACAACATACTGACTGCCCTCGATCGGTACCGGCCGACGGCGGCCGCTGGCGTCAGGTTCGCCCAGCTTGTTGCGCTGGCACTCGAGTCCGACCAGCCGGCCGTCCTTGGTAATGACTCTGATCGGAGTGATGAGGGTTTCGAGATGAACGCCTTCCTGAATCATGGCTTCGATCTCTTCCTCATACGCGGGCATCTCTTTGCGGGTACGCCGATAGAATATGGTCACATCTTTGGCGCCTTCCTGCCGAACCGCCACGCGGGCGGCATCGACCGCCGAGTTACCGCCGCCGATCACACCGACCGCGCCTTTGGCGCGTTTTTTGCCAAGAACATTGAATTCACGGAGGAATTGAATTGAGGGATAAACGCCCTCGGCATCCTCGCCTTCGATCTGAAGCGGCTTGCTCTTGTGAGCGCCCAGGGCCAGGAAGACCGCCTTGTAGCCGTCGTTGAGCAGACCGTCGATATTGACGTTCTTGCCCAGGGCCATATTGCACTTCAGTTCGATGTTATCATCTATGAGAGATTCTATTTCCTTTTCAATGACTTCGCGGGGAAGTCGATAGGACGGAATAGCGGTGAACATCATCCCGCCCGGTTTTCCTTCGGCCTCGAACACCGTGACCCTGTATCCCCTGAGCGAAAGGTAATGGGCCGCCGTCAATCCGGCCGGACCGGCGCCGATAATGGCCACCTTCTCGCCGTTTTCAGCGGCAGAGGCTTGTCTGACCGGTACATAAATGGAGGGATCGACACGATCGGTGACGAAACGCTTCAGAGCGCGAATTGCGATCGAATCGCCGCCGCTCGTCCCGGCCCGGCATTTTTCTTCGCACGGATGATTGCACACCCTGGCGCATACCGACGGAAACGGGTTGGCTTCCCGGATGACGGTGTACGCCTGCTCGTATTCGCCGCGCGAAATGTGGGCCACATAGCGCCATGCCTCGGTACCCAGAGGGCAGGTCGCCTGGCATGGTGCGCCGACCAGTTCCTTGCAGACGCCGGCCGGGCAGTTCTTGTTGACCACATGCTCGAGATATTCATCACGGAAATATCGCAGCGTACTCAGGACCGGATTGGAGGCCGACTGACCCAGACCGCACATGGTGGTATCCTTGACCACATGAGCCAGTTCTTCGAGCAGGTCAAGCGCCACGACGCCGCCCTTTCCTTTGGAGATATCATCCAGTATTTCGTACATCCGCTGGGTTCCCTTGCGGCAGGTGAAACACTTGCCGCATGATTCTTCCTTAAGGAAACTCATGAAGTACTTGGCGATATCCACCATGCAGGTATTATCATCCATGACAATCATACCGCCGGAGCCCATAATCGACCCGGCCTTGACCAGACTGTCATAATCAATAGGCAAATCGAACATGCCGGCGGGGATACACCCGCCCGACGGCCCGCCGGTCTGCACCGCCTTGATCTTGGCCTCACCCAAAGGCCCGCCGCCGATGTCATAAACGACCTCGCGGATCTTGATCCCGAGCGGCACCTCGACCAAACCGGTGTTCCTTATCTTCCCGACCAGCGAAAATATCTTGGTGCCGGTATTGCCGGGCACTCCGACCCTGGCAAACTCGGCCGCGCCGCGGCTGATAATGACCGGTATATTGGCGAGTGTCTCGACATTGTTGATACAGGTCGGATAACCGCCGATACCTTTTTCGATCGGGTAGGGCGGGCGCTGTCTCGGCTCACCCATGAAACCCTCGATCGATTTTATCAAGGCTGTTTCTTCACCACAGACAAAGGCACCGGCGCCCCGGACGATCTCGATGTCGAAATTGATTCCGGTACCGAGGATATTATCTCCCAACAGACCCATTTCACGCGCCTGCCGCAGGGCAATCAAGGTATGCTTGATGGCCAGCGGATATTCATTGCGGACATATACATAACCCTGGGTGGCACCGATGGCGATGCCCGCAATGATCATGCCTTCGATAATGGCATGAGGATTTCCCTCGAGCATTGACCGATCCATATAGGCACCGGGGTCGCCCTCATCCGCATTGCATACGACATATTTGGGGCCCTGACCCTTGTTGGAGGCCCTGGCCAGCTCCCATTTTCTGCCGGTTGGAAAACCGGCCCCGCCGCGCCCCCGCAATCCCGATCCCTTGATTTCGCTGATGACCCAGTCGGGGTCCATTTTCAGCAACACTTTTTCCAGGGCGGCATATCCGCCGTTTTCGACATAATCGAAAATCCTGATCGGATCCAGCTTCTCATTGTTGCCAAGGATGGTTCGGGTCTGTTTCCGAAAAAACGGAATATCGTCCTGGCTTTTGTAAATCTTTTTCCCGGATAGTTCTTTGTATATCAACTGCTCGTCGATAAATCCGCCCAGTGCCGCCTCGATCACCCGGGGAACATCTTCCATTTTCAACTTGGGATAGAGATGCTGACCGGGCTGTATAAGAATGAACGGTTCCACTTCGCAGAAACCCTGACAGCCCGTTATCCTGAGAGCAATCTTTTCTCGAAGATTGCGCTCGATGATATATCGCTTTATAACCCTGATGATATCGTTGGCTCCGCTTGCCTGCCCGCATGTCCCGGCGCTTACGACCAGTGTCAATTTCTCATATTGAGCATCTTTTTCACTCAATATTCGACTGCGGAACTCAGCAAATTCGCCAACGGATGAAATTCTCCTCATATTGAAATCTCCCTTGATTCTTCACATAGCCGTTCATCATTCGATCGAACTGCCGCTGAGATCCAGCAAATGTCCCTTACAGCCGCGGCGGGAACAAATCTGCACGATGCCCCCTCCCCGCACGATCATCGGCACCATCCTCGCCCCGCATTCCCCGCAACTGGCGCCGCCGATCATCTCGGCATGACAATGCGGGCAGAAAATATTGATGATGGTATCGGGAGGTATCTCGTGCTCCGAATCCACATGATAGCTGCCGTAAAGGCTCGACATCGTCAGACGACCATGCTTGCTGCCGAATGATGCCGTCACGCGAATGGCGGGATAACCGTCAATCAGGTGCCGGGAATCCATCAGGCTGTGGTTGCAGCGGGCGCAACTGACTTCAACCGAAAAGACCCGCTGATCGGTATCGATCCGGACCAGGTCAATGCCGCTTTTGGCCCGGGCCAGAATATCTTTCACCATCGACGTCTTCACCTTCGAAAAGTAACGACCGTCCACGACGACAATCGGTCCCAAGGCGCAGGCCCCGAGACAATTAACCGTCTCCAGCGTAAATTCTTTATCCGGAGTCGTTTCGCCGGCTTTGATGCCAAGGTTCTTTTCGATTTCCCGGGCAATGGCCGGCCCGCCCCTCACATGACAGGCAGTCCCCAGACAGGCCGAAACAAGATGTCTTCCGCGAGGCTTCAGACTGAACGCTTTATAAAATGTCGCGGCGCCATAGATGTCCACCAGCGAGCGTCCCGTCTCTTCCGCCACCCGGCGCAAAACTTCCTCGGGAAGATACCCATATTTGGCCTGTACCTGTAAAAGGATAGAAACAAGTCCGCCATGATGCCCATTGTTCTTTTTCACAATATCAGTAAACTCTGCTTGCTCCATTATTCAACCTTTCGTTGAACGTCCTCTCTATTTAATGTTTAGATGCTTCTTCGTAAGGTTCCCTTCGCCTCAGCGGTACTCCTCACAGTGCCAGACTCCCCCCTCGAGTTTGGGAAGAGTGCAACAGTCACGATCGGCGCAATTGACACATAGCCCTTTCAATTGCACCGGCACGCCGTCGGCATCGGAGACCGCCTCGCCGGAAACGGCAGTAGTATAATCCCGGCTGTCATCACCGGGAGTGGATGTAATCAGGTTATCAAAGGTTTCGCAGTAAATTGCGTCAAAACCCCTTTTGGCACGGTAAAAACAGGTCCCGACATTGTTGCAGGAAGAGCAAAGGCCTGATGAGTGAATTTCGGAAGGGCTGAGCATGTGTAAACCCTCCTTTTCGCCCTTAATGCGTTTGTTTTAATGAAAAAGGGACATGCCTGATTTTCTCAAAATTAGCAAGGAGTTGAGGAAAACACGCCGACATGTCCCTAATCACTTTATATTCGAACAAATTCTTAATTCTATCCGTGCAGTTTAGAATTATTGTTCGCATACAGACATTAATGTAACAACTTATGTACCAAGCTGTTTTATTCGCCCGGAACCGGTTCAAGAAATATCGAAAATAGCCCTTATATCATCTTATCTTGTTAAGGTGCAACTGGTTCCAAATAATATCATCTACATAAATCTACATCTTCCCAAATCCACATAAGTCAATAAAAGACAAGAAAATGCGGGTAAATGTGTCTCAATGGGGAGAAACTCCCCGATTTCCGCAATTTGGAAGATGCTGAATGCCAAATGGTTACTAATGTTATCCTGTATCGCGGTTCAGGAAAGCCCAAAAAAAACCGGGCTTATTCAGCCCGGATAATATCATAACGCTGGAAAGCATCACAAACAAATCCCGCGCTTATGAAATGGCCGCTTTCTCGAGCTCAGAGACGGCGCCGGTCTTAGTTGTATTCCTCGCAGAATAAAACATTTTTCGGATTCCTGGTGCTGACACAGACAGCCCTGGAGTCGCAGTTGCAGCAAAGGCCAAGACTGGTATCAATCGTCTCGACAATATACTGACTGAAATCGGTAATCGGTTTGCCGGAAATCGAACTGGCGCCGGCCGGATACTGAAACTCTTCGCAGTACATTACCGATGCCCCGCCGTTCTTTTTGTAGGCGCAGCTGTTGATCCCAACACAGTTCGAGCAAATGCCCTCGTTCATTTCGATCTTCATATTGTCGGCAGGTAAGTTTTTCACGAGTACTCCTCCTATTCAAAACCTTCTGGTCCCGCAAAGCGAAACCTTAGTAATTTCTTCAGAGGCATTTCGCAAGAAGCGTGCCATCCCCGTAAAAACGGCGGATAATAAGTCACCCTCCCGAATTCCATATCATGCAGCGTGGGTCAAAGTTGTATTTACATACAGTGCCTGACAATCAATCATGAATACTGATTATCCGTGTATTTCCGAGGACCGGTTCAATTTCTTTATTCAATTGCAATCCAGACAGTTAAGACAGAAGTATCGGTTCATTACGGAATAACTATACCGGATTATCTATTATATGAACAGACGATGATTATTTGATAAATCGAATGGAGTTTATATCCATGATATTGGTCATTGATATTAGAATAAATTGCCAAGACGAGTTGACTAATAATAATATATATTATCCATTTTATGACGGAAAATCGGGGAGTTATGAACCGGCGGGGAGTAATTCACCAAACAAATCGATGATCATTCGGGCTTTGTATCCTTGAGTTTTTCTCGTAATGTTTTCCTGTCGATTCCCAGAATTTCAGCCGCTTTCGTCTTATTGCCAGAGACACTTGACAGCACATTCTTGATGTACTCCAGTTCCACATCGGCCAGCGAGCGATTCAGGCCGGTTGTCGTCGATACCGAGAACCTCATCGAAGGCGGCAGCTCGGCGACATCGATAGTTTCGGAATCGGTCATGACAATCAACCGGTGCATCAGGTTTTCCAGCTCGCGGACATTTCCGGGCCAGTAATAATTCTTCAGTGCCGCCAGCACTTCATCGGTAAAATGCGGCGCCTGTTTACCGTACTCTTCGGCGTACTTCCCGGAAAAATGCCGGGTCAATAAGAGCACATCATCGCCGCGGTCGCGAAGCGGCGGTACCGCGATGGTGATCACCGACAGGCGGAAATACAAATCCTCGCGGACGGCGCCCTTGTTGACAAGGTTCAGCAGGTTTTTGTTCGTCGCCGCAACAATCCGGACATCGACTTTACGGGTGCGGCTGTCGCCAACCATGCTTACTTCACGATTTTGCAGGACCCGCAAAAGTTTGACCTGCATGGATAGCGATGTTTCGCTGATCTCGTCCAAAAAGATGGTGCCCCCCTCGGCCGTTTGGAAAAACCCGGCCCGCGATTCGGTGGCCCCGGTGAAGGCGCCTTTGACATGTCCGAACAACTCGCTTTCAAGAAGACCTTCCGGGATACCCCCGCAGTTCACCGGGACAAACGGCGCCGAGGCCCGCGGACTGTTGTAATGAATGGCCCGGGCCACGAGCTCCTTTCCGGTGCCGCTCTCTCCCGTTATCAGAACCGTGGCCGATGTCGAGGCCGCCTTTCTGATCGATTTCTGTATTTTCTGCATGACGGCCGATTCACCGATCAAACCTTCCAGGGTACGCAGCTCCGCCAGTTCTTCCCCGCCGGCGGCGCGGCGCGTATTTTGTTTTTCCAGAATCTTTTTGACGGCCGCCAGAAGCTCATCATCGGTGAACGGTTTGGAGAGGTATTCCTCGGCGCCGATCTTGATCGCCTTCACGGCGCTTTCCACCGTAGCGAAGCCGGTGATCATCATCACTTCGGTGTCCTGCAGATTTTCGCGGACATGCCGCACCAGATCGAGCCCGCTGATCTTGGGCATTTTCAAATCGGTGATAACCAGGTCAACCTCGGTGCCGTTCAGGAATTGAATGGCCTCGGCGACCCCGCCCGCCGTGAAAACTTTATATCCCTGAGAGGTCAGGTTGCGCTGCAGAATTTCCAGCGTATCCGCAGCATCATCGACAACCAGTATGGACGCCTTCTCTTTAGGCATCATGTCTCTCCTCATTTATATCCACTTTTTTGACGCCGTTTACGGGCAGACGCACCTCGAACCGCGAGCCTTTGCCCGGCTCGCTGTCAACTATGACAAAACCGTCATGCGCCGCGACGATACCATGCACTACCGACAATCCCAGTCCCGTCCCCTCATCGACATCCTTGGTCGTGAAGAACGGTACGAAGATTTTTTTCATGACTTCTTCCTTCATACCCGACCCGTTGTCTTCGACAACGAGCGAAACATGCTCGCCCCGGCGCAAAGTCGATATTGTCACTACCCCGCCACTGGGCGTTGACTGGATGGCATTGACAACCAGATTAACCAGCACCTGGTACATCTGGGCGCGGTCGGCCACGATTTCAGGAAGATCATCGGCCAGATTTTTTACCAGTTCGATTCCCGCTTTCTGGCAGCGCGAAGTCAGGAAGTACAACCCTTCCCTGACGACCTGGCTCAGATTGACAAGCTCCTTCTGCGGCGGTGACTGCCGTGCGAAGATCATTAGCTTGCGGACTATTTCGCGGGCGTGTAGCGAAGCTTTTTCTATCTTATCGATATCCAGAGCGACCTGCTCCGAAATTCCCCCGGATTTTTGCGCCAGTTGCGCGAACCCGAGGATGCTCCCGAGCGGCTCATTCAGCTCATGCGCCACACCGGCAGCCAGCTGGCCGATTGTCGCCAGGCGGTCGGCATGGCGAAGCTGCTCGCGAAGCCGCGACTTTTCTTCCTCCGCCTCCTTGCGCTCGACAATCAGCGCGATTTCATTGGCGATGGCGTTGATAAGATCGCGCTCTTCCTTCAGAAACGGCCCTTCATCCAGATCGGACATTTTCCTTAGGTACACGATTTCCACCACCCCGCGCTTGATGCCGTCGGCGAAAATATCGGCCGATTGCTTCTGCACCCCTTTATCGAATCCTTCGGTAGTATATTCTCCTTTATCCAGCCTGATACGGGTCGCCGCCACGTGAGGGTACAGCCATCCCGGCGGAAGCAGTGTTACCGCATTCTGCAGGATCGCCTCCAGCGAAATTCCCGGGCGTGCCGACACCTTGGCGATACCATACAGGCAGGTCAGCTCCTTGACACGTTCTCTCAGCGCCACCTGGGCTCTCCGGTAGGTGAATGATATCCCCAGAATCTCGGAAATTTCTTCCAGCAGAAGCATTTTCTCCCTGGTGAAATGGCCGACATCGGCCGCCTTCAAGATGATGAGCCCCTGTTTGAGCTCCTCGATGGTAAATGGAATTACGGCCAGCGATTTATAATGGGCCTCTATTTTGATGGTCCGCGATGTGCTATTAATCATAAAGCCGTCTTCGACATTGTCGATTCCGAAACTGCCCCCGGCCGTGAACTGCGGACATGAGTCCACATGCCGCCCGGAAACAACATCCTCGCAGACTCTTTCGAGGTCGGTGTCGATATCGAAACAGGGTATCGCTTTTCGCTCCGAATCGAGCCGCGCGTCCCTTCTTTTCAGATAAAACGATTCCTGCTTGCCGCCGGTGATGCCGCTGCAATACAGGGTGCCCCGTTCCAGCACCCGCAGTTCCATAAAATCGCAGTCACAGAAACTGACCAGAAGCGTCGTAATTTTTTTGATATATTCATTGCGCGGAAGCCCCTTGTGGGCCAGACTGAGAATGCGCCGCGACAGCGTTATGAGATCATGCGCCGTTTTGGACTCGGCATTATCATTATTATATGTATCATCCGGCTTATTCAAAACCGCACCCCCAACCATCGTATCGGGAAAATATTCCCCGATTGCTTTGCGGGATGTAGTCTTATTTTGACCTTAAAGAACCGTCGTCGGCCAGTCATTCGGATTGAATCTCCTTGCTATGTTGAGATATCAGACTCACTTATAATGTATATCATAAGGAGGCGATTGGCAAGCCAACCGGGTAATAAATCCCCAATTTTTTTAAGAGAGGTTTTTTACATATCTCAGATTGGCAGGCAACCCGGCGAGGTATGTTTTGCTTATCTTATTGTATTACAATGTGTTTGCTTCAATAAACCCGCGTCCGTCGAAATCCCTTTAGTTCCGCTGACACGGGGCGAAGGGGTTTCGACATTGTCTTCCTGCAATTATGCTGTTTTGTCATTCCCGCCCGCCACGGCGGATAAACTCTGGCGGGAATCCATTCCGTGGTAACCCGCCGCTTTAAGGCAGAGTTCTACTGTATCGGCCAACCCCCGTGCTTGTCGATTGATTTATCGATCTCTGACATTAAGCGAATTGTCTCTGACAAAGCCGAAACAATATGACAATAATGTACGACATCATCATGATTCAAAATCCGCCCTTTGCGGTCTTTGAGCCACTTCTGGCAGACCTGATACCCTCCGATATGAAACGCCCACACTTCCGGCGGCACTCCCTCGAAATACTGTGTTTCATTGATCCACACACGCCCCGGCTGTTTCCCTTTCGGCTCGGTGTAGCGCACCTTATTCACTTCATTGCCGTCGTTAATCGCAAATCTGGCCATATCCGGGCCATGTTTTTCCATCAGGTGCAATCCCACCAGCTCACCGCCAAGCTCGCATAGCTCACGGAATAGGCTTTTATTCGATGTTAGCGGAACTCGTGGAAAATCTATCTTAAGGAATTCGGCATATCGTGTACGGTATGTCGGCGAATGAAAAACGGCGTATATATAATTAAACACATCCGCAGGACTAAAGCCGCAGTCGGAATAAGGCCTGCCATTTATTATATATTTTAAGTTTATTTTGTTTGAAAAAGCCATAATGAAATCATTATTCAAATTTGGTCTACGGTCAGTGTAGCCTAGTTGGATGTCGTTATTATTGAATAAATCTGATTTCTCCAACGCAAGATAGATATAGAGAGGGAAATGAAAATTGACTTCCTTGAGTGACACTGTATGATGCTGAATAATGTGTTTCGTACAAAACACATGCTCCCAGCCTCTGCCTATCTCTATTGATCTTGTTGTACTCAAAGCAAGATTTGTACCATGTATCATATGTTGCATTATATCAAAACGAGGCCGGTCAATCATATATTTTGCGTAAAAAAGTTTCCTAATATCAAATGGCCTATATAGTATATCGACTATCTTATTAATTCTATCGGCATCCAAACGTGCCTTCTTTCGAGCCTCTGTTAATTTCCACTCCCTAGTGTCTCCCAATGGATATCTAGCACTTGCCTTTTTATTGAAATACTTATTGCGTACAGTCTCATCATTGATGTCATTGCCTACAAACACATTAATCTTCTTCGCAAGACCATCATTTGAAATATCTACCACCAGATTATCTCTTGAAGTAACTATTCCAACAACATAATTTTCAAAAATCTTCGTTATTTTGTTATATGCAGTATACTCTTGTTGTATAATATCATCTTTATTAGTAAAAAGATAATACGGAGATTGTTTTAAGGTTCTATTCCAACCTGTGTCGGCCGTACTACTGCTATGTAATTTATTGTATTTCCCCTTTCGATTTCCCCACATTTCTCTATGTAATATATTATCTTTGTCTTTGAATGGATTTCCTTTTTTTACAAATATTCCTATCGCCACGCCCTGCTGAATATCGAAAACATTTTCATCTTTGGAACCGTCGGGGCATTTCTCTTTCTTTTTGGTATTGCCATGCAAATCGAGAATATAAATATCCTCGAAAGTATTCATCAGGCTCTGCCGCATACCTCGAAATGTCGGGTTATCCAGATAACCATGATTACTGATAAAGCCGAGAATACCATAGCCGGTCTTCTCTATACGCCACTGAGCAAAGCGAATAAATTTTACATAATCGTCATTCAGCCATTTGGGGTTACGTTCGCCCAATGGCTTACCGTCAACTTCAAAATAATTTCCGGTATTTTCTCCGGTCAGTGTATCTTTGCCGCGCAGTAAATTATGAATCCAGTCTCCTTTGTTTGCCGAGTGTCCCGAATATGGCGGATTGCCCAGTATGACCATAACCGGCTTTTCGATCTTCACTTTCCCGGCGGCATTGGCTTCTTCGGCGACCCAGCGGTCAAAACCAAGAAAGCCTTCAATGTCAAGGGCTTCCTCAAGCGTATTAGTCATGAAGATATTCAGGCGCTCATCCGAGCCAAAATCATAGCCAAAATCCTTCAACTGCAAGGCAAGCTTGAGATGGGCCACTGCATAAGGAGCCATGAGCAACTCGAAACCAAAAAGGCGCGGCAAAAGATGCTCCGTAACATAGCTCGACCAAGTCCCCCTCAGCCCCTTTTGTGTTAGATGTTCATGAATGTGGTCGATTACGCCGTGCAGAAAAGTGCCGGTGCCGACCGCCGGATCTAGTATAAGAACCTTGTGGCATTCGCCCACTTTTTCCTGTTTTTTATTTCCCTTTTCGTCCTCGACCGTTTTGTAAATCGGGATTTTCGTGGTGTCGGCCAGGCCGTCCGCAATGCCGAAATCGGTTTTAAGAATATGGTCGATACTCCGGACAATATATGACACCACCGGCTTGGGCGTATAATATACCCCGCGCATCTCCCGCAAACGGGGATCGTAGGCCGCCAGAAATGTCTCATAAAAATGCACTACCGGATCATCCTGCCGCGTCCGCTTGCCGAAATCTTTCAGAATCCCCTCAATATCGGCCCGGTTGAGCAGTTCGGCCAGATTATCGACCGCCCACCTCACCCGTTCATCCAGATCGACCCCGGCCATATGATCGAACATTTTGCGCAAAAAGGGGTTGGTTTTCGGTAAATCATCGATGGCACTTTTGCGGTCGAACGGCTTGCTTTCGTCATGATTGCACCGGGCGGCAAAAAGGCCATAACATATTGTCTGGGCATACATATCGGCGAATTTGACCGAATCGAGATCATGTAAAAGCACCTTGCGGAAGCCTTCCATTTCCTCATGGAATTTACCGCCTTTATCTTCCGATGCGAATGCCTTGACAATAATATCGCGGATAATCTGCGCCAGCGAAGCCATCCGTGCCGCCAGGTCTTTGGGCGTTCCCACCGTCACCGTCTGCGCTGCAAAAAACTCGGTCAACAATCGCCGGAATTCTTCCTCGCCATCTTTTACCTTTTTCAGCTTTCCTTTAGTATCAAGCGAGGCCAGCCGGGCGGTCATTCGATGCTCTCCGTTATAATACCAGCGGAATTCAAGATAATCAGTCAATATAAGATTGGGCAGACCTTCGCAAAAGCGCTTGAATTGTTCCCCGTCATGCGTCTTTGGTTTTTTGCGCGCCGAATCAATTACGATGTCATCAAGCGATTTACCGATATCTTTTGCTTCGAAATATCCTATCGGGATAACGCCGCGATTTATAATCAAATCAGGCGCGCCGCATTCAATTCGCCGGCCGTCATTAATAACCTCAACTTCGCTGTTGAGAGCCTTTAACATATTTTCCAGAGCCGGTCGATAGGTATGCTCGCGGGCCTGCCCGGTGGCCAGTTTCTTCTCAACATCCTTGAGGTATTTTGATATTTCTTTATCCGACATGGAAATGAATTAAATATTTTAATCTTATTTAGACAAGCATTTTATTTGGGGAGCTTTTTCGGCCAATCTACACCGCAAAAACCGCATCAATCTGATGGTAAATTGGTCAGCGGGGGGTATTATAGAGGAGTATTTCTTTTATTATGGCTATAAGCTTGTCAAAAATTCGGATCGTCCATACCTTATTTGGGGCAGATCATTTTTTCCACGGGGAATGAGTTTTGAACTTTTTTAAAAACGCAAAAACAAACCCAATTCCGCGTAACCGTAAGGAAACACGTCGATTACGAAGAAAACTCGACTGGATTTGAGAAAGTGTTTACACCACTTTGGTGGTAAATTTGTCAATTCCGGATCATGAGAGTATTCGGATCCCAGACCGGAAGGACAATCGGTTTCTTGTCATACAGCTTCAGGATTTCTTCCGGCACGTACTCCTTCTTGACGATGACGCTGTAAACATAGGCCCCGAACCAGTCGTTATACATCGCCCAATAGCCGCTGCTGCCGTTCTTGTCGCCCCAGCTGTTCTCGACCTGCCACTTGACCGGCTTGTCATTCAGGATATCGACACCGATCATGAGCATCATGTGGTTGGAAGTGCTTTCATAATAGTTGCACATGTCGGCCTTGGACATGCTCAGGTCGGTGTTGAACACTGTACCATAATCGTAAATATTCATCGCCATAATGCCGTCCTCGCGATCCTGATCTTTGCCGACATCACACGCAAACAAGACCGGGTCATCATTGAGAATTGACTTCATGGCAATCGCTTTCAGATTTTCGACCGGCACACTGACATACTCGAGATCCTTGCCGTCGTACATATTGCGGGCCATTGATGCCACGAAATGATTGTTATATTCGCGTGTCGGATTATCGAAGATATTGACATACTGATCCAGATCGACCGCGACCACTTCTTCGAAGAATTTCTTCGGCGTATATGTTCCGGCCACGATCAGGCGATTGTCGATATTGGCATTGGCAGTACTGTCGGCCGTCGTGTCGGTATCGGTTTTGGTGGTATCCCTGATCTCATAGCGCCACACGAATTCGGTCGGAGGCTCACCCAGATTGACGATCAGGATTTTATAAACATCGGCCAGGATTTTATCTTTTTCGGCGCGAAGCTCTTTCACCGGCCTGCCGGCCTGGTGCATCTTCCGTATCGCGGCGGCGCCGGTGCGGAGTTTTCGTTCCAGGATATTATTCATTTCGCCGGTGTTGCCGGAGCTGTTGGTTTCCGGCATGATTTCTTTGGGAACGGCGCCGTATTTTTTGATAAGCTCAACGGTGTATGACCAGTAGCCGCCGTCACCGATCGGGTGCCGCAGAATTTCGGACAGCTCGCGGTCGAAAGTGTCGCGGTCGCGCATTTCGATGACAAACTCGAGAAAAGTGTTGGATTTTTCCATTTTGTCCCAGAAGGCCAGATAGTTCTGCGAGAACTCGAAGTTGTCAAGATTGTATTTATCGATGACAACGGGACGAAACATATTTAGACTGGAAAACAGCCAGCATCGCCCGGACGATTTCTGGTTGGTAATCCCCTTGGTCTTGATCTTGTGGCTGTAAATTTCATTATGCTCACGCAAGATATCGCGATTGAGGGCCAGCTTGCTGAGGTTGTTGTTGGTGACAGCATTGTACATGGCACGATTATACCTGTCCATCTCGAATGAGGCGCGGATTTTGGCGACATTGTCGGCGGATAATCCACCTTCGCCGGACATGGCGGGCAATGAACATGCAAACAATACTACGGCGGTTAAAATCGGCGTCAGCCAGTTGACACGATACTTCATAATGACTCCTTCCGGGCGGCAGTTAGCGGCTTGAATAATATAAAAATATACTTGTCGGAAAGTCGAATGTCAAGATGGACGATTTACAAAACTGTCCCTGAATGTACAGTATTAAAACGAGAACGAAAAATACTTACACGTGATTACGAAGCATCAGTTCTTTGGGATGCGGGTTCAGATAAATCTGGTTTTTGATATATTCGATATTGTGTTTGAATACATAGTGTTTTACGAGTGTCAGCGGGACCACCAGAGGCACCAGAAGATTATGATAATCATCGATTTGCTGGAGGATATATTGCTTATCTTCGGGCGTCAGGTGATTTTTCAAGTAGCCCAGAATGTGCTGGAGAACATTGACATTCTTTTTGGCGGTGGCATGAACGGCCAGGCAACTCATAAAAATGGAGGAATATTTTTCTCTGAATTCGGATGGCTTATAATCCGAAACAGCCGCTACCAGTTGGCCAAGCTGCCCATAATGCTTGGGACTGTGCGCCATCAGGAGATACTTGTGGGCGGTATGAAACTCGACAATGGCCCGGCGGCCGGTCCGGCCCTCAAACAACTGCTGCAGTCTGTGATAGGCAAATATTCTGACAATGAAATTATCCCGAAGAACCGCATCATTGAGCCGCCCTTCTTCTTCTACCGGCATAAGCGGGAACTGTTTTATCAACGCTGATGCATACATACCCTGCCCGTTTCTTTCGGCAATATGTTCGGAATAGACTTTGACCCGTTCCATACCGCAACTGGGCGAATCTTTCTTGAGGATATACCCCGAAAGGTTATCTTTTTCCAGCTGCCTGACACGCGCGGTATTATACTTGTTCATTCGTTCGGTCCAGTCCGTTCCTGTTTTATTCCCGACCATCCGGGGCGCATCCGGACTTCCGACCAGTCTGACCGCCTCGCGCGGGATAGGCATCCCGACCTCGACTTCCGGGCAAACCGGGACAAACTTGAAATATGGGCCCAAAATATCAGTGATATACCGGTCATGTTTATGACCCGAATCAAAACGCACCTTGAACCCGAGCAGGCAGGAGCTTATCCCGACCCTTATGCGGGGATCATCCGATGGTTTTTGCGACATGGTCATGTCCTTTATATAATATCCGGTTTTATTCTATTACTACCGACGAGCGGCCAGTTCGGCGATTCGACGCACCATTCCCTTGAATACCAGGGCATGAATGGGATAAACGGTGTACCAGTACAACAGACCGAGCAATCCCTTCGGATAGTACCTGGCGGTTTGCACCAGTCGGGCGCGATTTTCGGCGAGCGGCCGGACCTCGAATTCCAGCCAGGCCTGCCCCCATACCTTCATCTCCGCCCTGAGAAGCATCTTCCTGCCGGGAATATATTCCTCGACTCTCCAAAAATCAAGCGCTTCGCCGGCTTCGAGTTCGACCGGGTGACGGCGTCCGCGGCGCAGGCCCACACCACCCAATTGCTTATCAATAAAACCCCGCAGTTTCCAGAGCCAGTCGGCATAGTACCAGCCGTTATTACCGCCAATGGAAGAGATAATCGAGAAAAGTCTCTTATCCGAAGAATCGACTTCGATTTCTCTACGGTCTGTGCGAAGATGTGACGGATCAACCGGCGCCAGGTCGGAAACGGAAGTAGCCGAGGTCCAGGTGGTTTCGATATCGTGATTGCGAACCCGGGCCAGGGCGCGATCGACCGCTTCATCCAGAGAAAGCGGTTTGAATTGAAATATATCCCGAGCCTCGTCGTTTTCGCAAATGGTTTCATGTCGCAATCCCTCGATCAGCGGCCGCGCGACCTGCGTCGGTACCGGCGTAACCAGATTGACCCAGTATGACGAAAGCCGAGGGGTCAGTACCGGAACCTGAATAAGAAATCTTTTCAACCCCAATGCTCTCGCCACCGACAGCATCATATCGCGATAAGTGGAAATATCCGGTCCTCCGATATCGATGGTACGGCCGATTGTCTCCGGCTTATCGAGCGCGTCAATAAGATAGCGCAACACATCCGAAATACCGATCGGCTGCGTCCTGGTATATACCCAGCGGGGACAGATCATCATGGGCAAACGATTGACCAGGTGATGGATCATTTCAAACGAGGTCGATCCCGACCCGATTATGACGGCGGCACGAAATTCAGTAAGGGGAGTATTTCCGGACCTTAGCAGGTCGGCCACTTCATGCCGGCTGCGCAGGTGTTTTGATTGCCCATCATCACGTTTTCCGAGCCCTCCGAGATATATAATTCTCTTTACCGATGCTTCATTGGCGGCTTTCACCACATTAATTGCGGCCGTATGATCAAGTTTTTCAAAATCGGCCTGGCCGGCCGCCATGGAATGAATGAGATAGTAAACGACCTCGACGCCATCGAAAGCATCAGGCAATGTCTCCGGCTTCAGGACATCGCCCTCGAATATCTCGACCGCCTCCCATTTTTTGCCGGTGACCTTCCTCCTGTCGCGTACCCCTAAATTCACAAACGAAGTGCAACACCTGTATAAGGTGTTGTTATGGGACAAATCTACAAACAACTTACGGTTGAAGAACGGTGCGAAATTGCCCGT
>PGXB01000054.1 GCA_002838945.1 candidate division Zixibacteria bacterium HGW-Zixibacteria-1 | reverse complement strand
TCCTCCTGAAGTAACGTCATTTTGCCCGACCTGACGTTACAACAGGTTACACCACATACACAAAAGCCCCCCGCACAAGCGGGGGGCTTTTGAATTTGAGAGATAATATAAAATCTGAATTTGCTAAGAATTAACTATAGCCAGAATCTCTTTGACCTTGTCATCCAGGATCTCTTTCGAAACCGCCTCCACATTAAGCCTGACCACCGGCTCGGTATTGGAAGAGCGTATATTGAACCAGAAATCACCCATATCGACACTGAGGCCGTCAAGCCGATCCTGTTTTCCGGACGCATATTTTTCCGCAATCATCTCGATTTTTTCCCGGGCAGAGTTAATTTTAAGGCTGATTTCCCCGGAGCGGAAATATCTGTCGAAAGCCTCGATCAGGGTCGCCGGCGACTTTTCACTGTGGCTCATTATTTCCAGACAAATAAGAAGCGTGACCATGGCCGAGTCGGCAAACCAGTTGTCTCGATAATAATAGTAGCCGGATGGTTCTCCGCCGAAAACGGCATTATATTTTTTCATCATCGGCCTTATCAGCGAGGGCCCGACCCTTGTCTGGATAGCGCGTCCGCCTTTACGCTCAATTAATTCCGGCACTGTCCTGGAGCAGATTAAGCTGTACAGGATATTATCATCCGGCTGCTTATTGAGAAAATATTCGGCAATGAGAGCGGTCAGCATATCGCCGTCAATTTTCATCCCATCCGAGCCAAAAAGCATAAACCGACCCGCCGCGGGATCGAAAACCGCTCCGAAAGCAGCTCTTTTTTTGGCTATTTCCTGGCGAAGTTCAGAGCCGGTCTCGGTATTATTTTGGGGCGATTCGGTATTTATGATATCAGCATTTATTTTAACCGGCAGGCGGCTTAAGACGGCCGGGACAATGTCTCCCGCCACCCCGCCATGAGCATCGACAATAATCCTGAGCGGTTTTATTGAATAGGGATCCACAAATGACAGGCAATGCTCGCTAAATTGCGGCAGGAAGTCCTTTCTGGAGGTGTTACCGCGATGAGACGATTTCCTGATGATGTCGTTTTGCAGCGCTTCCCGAACCTGATCCAGATCATGGCGGCCGGAGAGAGGCATGGCATGCTTCCGCGTAAATCGGATTTCTATTTCATCTTTGTGACTGTTGCCGGGGCAGATCATTACGCCGCCGTCCAGGTTATATCTGCCGACGGCAAAATTCAGAACATCCGGGGAAACCTCGCCCAGATCGATCGTATCGGATCCGGCGTCGGTAATACCGCTGATTACAGCCTCGCCCAATTCATAAGCATAGCGGCTCCGGCCGCGACCGACCGCAAGATTGGTCGGTTTTAGAAAAACGGCCAGCGCATTCCCAATTCGATAGGCTATATCATTATTCAATTGGTCGGGGGCAATCCCTCTGATGTCATACGGCTTGAAAATCGAGACATCAAATTCCATTTATGATCCTTTTGATAAATTTGACGGATGGTTAATATACGACAAAATCATCAAGGCGGCCATATTATTTCCGGTCATCTGAAATGGCATCATAATCTCTTATACCGCAATTATCGACATAATTTCAAAATTAGTAAGAATATCATCTATAAACCACTGGCTAAATATTCATTGGGACAGCCAGATTTTCCATGCTAATTGCTGGAATTTTGAGTATCTTGCCACAATCATGGCGCTGGGCATTAAGAAAATATCCATTTTTACCGTTACCTTTTCCGGTGTCTCGGTATGGATCGGGTTCTATGTCTGGCGCATAATGTTCAATAATTTCGCCGTCGAAAGCTTCAATGCCTCGCCGACCGATGTCGGCATCATCCAGGCGGCCCGGGAAATTCCGGGGCTTCTGGCCTTTGTCGCCGGCGCTCTGGCGCTATATTTGACCGAATCAAAGATCGCTTCACTCTCGATTGTTCTGACCGGTCTGGGTCTGCTGTTGTGCGGCTTGTCTCCATCTATGGTCGTTCTGGGTCTGGCCACCGTCGTGGTTTCTTTCGGCTTTCATTACTTCGAGCCGGCCAATACTTCGCAATTGCTGCTTCTGGTGAATAACCACAGCGTCGGTAAGGCGCAGGGGAAACTGTTGTCTTATGAGTCGCTGGCCGGGCTGATCGGAGCCGGGCTGGTTCTTCTGTTGACCCTCTGGCTGGATTACCGTCAGGTGTTTTATGTAATCGGGGCAGTAGTTCTTGTAGTCGGCATTTATTTCACCATCGCGCTTCCGGCCAATCGCGGCAAATCCGAAAAGCGGAAGGTGACCATTAAGAAGAAATACTGGCTCTATTACACCCTTTATTTTCTCAGGGGCTGCCGGCGACATATATTCACGACCTTTGCCATATTCCTGCTGGTAAAAAATCATGAACTGAGTATTTCCATGGTTTCGATGATAATGCTGGCCAATAATCTAATTACCTTTTTCACCAACCGCCTTCTCGGAACGATGAGTGACAGGGTGGGGGAGAGGTTTGTCATGGCCGGTAGTTCCTTTATCTTGATCTTTATTTTTGCCGGATATGCCTTTGTCGATTACCTGCCGCTGCTGATTGTATTTTATTTGATCGACAATATCCTGTTCGGTTCATCCATAGCTCTTAAATCTTATTTAAGCAAGATAGCCTCGAACGAGGACCTGACCAGTTGTCTGTCATTCGGGATGACCGCCAACCACATAACGGCGGTGATTATTCCGGTGGCAGGCGGCGTCATGTGGAGCCTGTTCGGGTATCAGGCGACCTTTATCGGCGGGGCCATCATCGTTCTGATTGACATGATTTTCGCCCTGAGGCTGCCGTCGCGCCAAATATTGGCGTCGGATATCCGTTAGATTGAAAGACGGAAATTCAGGTAGGCCATAACTTTGTGAATTTATTCACAGACAGCGGTTGATATTTTGGCCCATTTTACTTATAATTAGGTAAAGACAAAATTTACGCTTAAGATAGAGATTCGATTATGAAAAAATTATTATCCGGTAATGAGGCGGTCGCCCGGGGAGCCTTCGAGGCCGGCGTTAAGCTGGCCGCGGCTTATCCCGGAACGCCTTCGACAGAGATTCTGGAAACCATTGCCGAAGGGTTTCCCTCGATCTACGCCGAATGGTCCCCCAATGAAAAAGTCGCCTTTGAAGTCGGTATTGGTGCATCGCTGGGCGGCGCCCGGACGCTGGTGACCATGAAGCATGTCGGCGTCAATGTCGCCGCCGATCCCCTGATGACCTTCGCCTACACCGGCGTCGCCGGCGGTTTTATTTTCGTCTCCGCCGATGATCCCGAAATGCACTCCTCGCAGAATGAGCAGGACAACCGGTATTTTGCCAAGTTCGCGCAGATACCATTCCTGGAGCCGGCCGACAGCCAGGAGGCCAAGGATTTCGTCCTTAAGGGGCTGGAAATATCGGAGAAATTCGATACTCCGGTCATGCTTCACATGACAACCCGTATCTCACATTCCAAGGGTATTGTCGAGGAAGCCGAGCCGGTTATTCCTCCCGAGGTCGGCTTCAAGCGCGATATGCAGAAATATGTCATGATTCCGGCCAACGCCCGCAAACGACACGCGATTCTTCGGGAACGGCTGGAAAAACTCCGCGAATTTTCCGAAACGACGGACCTGAACGTTGTCGAAAATAACGGTTCCGAGATAGGCCTCATCACCGGCGGTATTGCTTATCAGTATGCCAAGGACAACCTGCCCGCTGTGGATTATCTCAAAATCGGCTTCGGCTTTCCCCTGCCGCTGGATAAGATCAGGAAATTCGTCGAGTCACATAAGAAGGTTCTAATTGTTGAGGAGTTGGAGCCTTTCTTCGAAGAGGCCATCAGGGCCGCCGGAATGAACATCGACGGCAAAAAGTATTTTTCGCATCTGGGCGAATTGTCTCCCTATAAAGTGGGCCTGGGTTTGAAAGAGGCCGGTTTGCTCGATAAGGTTATCGGCGCTGAAGTAGAGCCGGAAGCTCTATTCCCGCGGCCGCCGGTGCTTTGCCCCGGCTGTCCGCATCGAGGCGCTTTTATGGCTCTCAAGAAGACCGGCGTTGCGGTGACCGGGGATATCGGCTGCTACACGCTGGGTATGCTGCCGCCGCTGAGCTATCTGGATACCTGTATTTGCATGGGGGCCTCGATCGGCAGCGCCATCGGCATGGAGAAAGTCGGCGCTTACGAGAAAGGCGTCGTGGCCGTGATCGGTGATTCGACCTTCCTGCACTCCGGAATCACCGGCCTTCTTGACGCCGTTTACAATAAAAGCAATGTCACCGTCTTGATTCTGGACAATCGCGTGACCGCCATGACCGGCGGACAGCAGCATCCCGCCACCGGATACACTCTGATGGGCCAGGAAACCAAACAGGTCGATTATTTTGAATTGTGCAAGGCTCTGGGGGTGGAGTCGGTTCGAGTGGCCGATGCCTATGATTACAAAGGAACGGTTCAGATCATTAAAGAGGAAGTGGCCCGACCCGGCCCGTCGGTGATCCTCACCAATCGCCCCTGCGTCCTGATGCCCAAGCGGATTATGGAGAAACCATATACGGTGGATATGGATCTCTGCAACGGCTGTTCGGCTTGCTTCCGGATCGGCTGTCCGGCGATCATGCCGTCGAAGGAATTGACCAAGAGAAAACATCCCAAGGCTGTGATAGATCCGGTTCTCTGCACCGGCTGCTCATTATGCGCCCAGGTCTGCCAGCCCGAGGCGATCTTATTGGCTGAAGAACCCGTGAAGGCAAAGTGAGGATGCTATGGATAAAGTAACAAATGTTTTGATAGTCGGTGTCGGCGGGCAGGGCGTTCTTCTGGCTTCCGAGGTTCTCTCCGAGGTCGCCATGCGAAGCGGTCTGGATGTCAAGAAATCGGAGGTTCATGGCATGTCACAGCGCGGCGGCGTGGTCAGCACCCATATCAAATTCGGGCCCAAAGTTCACTCGCCCATTATTCCTTATGGTCAGGCCGATATTCTGATTTCTTTCGAGCAGGCCGAGGCATTGCGGGCCGTCGACTGGGTCAAAAAAAGCGGTCTCGTGGCCACATCGACCACTCGCCTGGTGCCGCCCATAACGGCCGGCGGGAAATTCTTCTACCCTGAAGATGCTGTCGCCGACCTGAGAAAGAAGTTCAAAGATGTGATTTCGCTTGATGCCGATAAAATCGCCCTCGAAATGGGCAACCCGCGACTGGTTAATATTCTGCTTTTGGGCGTCGTTTCATCCCGGCTGGAGTTCGATACATCGGCCTGGGAAGAGGCCATCAAATCGCGGGTAAAAGCCAAATTTGTCGACTTGAACCTGAAAGCTTTCGCGCGCGGAAGGGAATTGGCCGAGGAGGCGTTTCAATCTAAGACATAGAAACAACCGGTGGAGGTCCGCAGATGGAAGGTGTCATTATCGTTATCAATCCCGGATCGACTTCGACCCGGATGGCTTTATTCAGGGGCAAAGAGAGAATCGCCGAAGAGACGGTTCGGCATGACAGCGCCGAGCTGGCACCCTTCGATAATGTGGCCGACCAGTTCGATTTGCGAATGGCCAAAATCGACCAGTGGCTTGCATCAGCCGGGATAGACTCACACAAGGTCGCCGCCCTTGCCGGCCGGGGCGCGCCCTTGCGGCCGCTGCAAGACAGCATTTATGCCATAAATGAAAAAATGCTTGATGACCTCCGGACTGCGCGGTACTCAAACCATGCTTCCAATCTCGGCGCTCTGATCGCCGACCATCTCCGCAAAAGATTCAATGTCCCCGCCGTTATTGTCGAGCCGATCACCACTGATAACTTAACCGATTTTGCCCGGATTTCGGGAATACCGGAGATTGTCAGAAAGTCGCGCTCGCACGCCCTTAATATTAAAGAAGTCTGCCGCCGCGAGGCGGAGAATATAGGAAAAGATTATACCCGGGCCAATTTTGTCGTCGCCCATATGGGGGGCGGTATCTCGGTGGCCGCGGTCAAAGGCGGGTTGATTGTCGATGTCAACGACGGGCTGCTTGGGATGGGGCCGTTCTCGCCGGAACGGGCGGGCGCCCTTCCGATCGGAGGAGTGGTCGAAATGTGCTTTTCGGGCAAATATACCCGCGAAGAAATAATAAATAAATTTTCACGCGAATCCGGTTTTAAAGCTTATCTTGGTACTGCAGACCTGCGCGCTGTCGAAAAAATGATTGACGCCGGCGATGAAAAAGCGGAATTATATTTCGGAGCAATGGTGTACCAGATTGCCAAAGAAATCGGAGCCTGTGCCGCCGTCCTGAAAGGCGGGATCGATGGTATAATATTTACCGGCGGTATGGCTCATTCGGCCAGACTCGTAAAGCAACTCTCCGAGTATGTTTCGACCTTCGGAAAAGTGACAGTGGTCGCCGGAGAGTATGAGATGGAAGCGCTGGCTGCGGGGGCCTTAAGAGTTCTCGAGGGAATAGAGATCCCGAAGGAATACTGATGCCAACCCAAAACACTTTGGGAGAATAGAGACTATGCATACCTTAATCGAAACCGATGCCATAGTATCGTCCGACCAAATAATCAACGCCGCTGGTTTTCAGGCCGAGAGAAACGGCAAGAAAACAGTGGCGGTGGCGGCTGCCAGTGATCCCGATGTCCTGGGCGCTCTGGCTTCGGCTAATGCCGCCGGGATTCTCGATGCCGTTCTCTTTGGCGACCGGGAAAAAATCCTCAAAGCCGCCGATGAAGACCGTGTCGATATCTCCGATTTTGTTATCGAGCATGAAAGTAATGTCGAACGAGCCGCCTATGGCGCCGTAAAAATGGCCGCCGAAGGTAAGGCGGATGTGGTCATGAAGGGATTTATCTCAACTTCGGCGCTTTTGAGAATCGTTTTGCATCGGGATTTTGATCTTAGGACAAAAAATACCATCTCGCATACGGCCCTGCTCGATATTCCCGGATATCACAAATTGATTCAGATAACCGACGGCGGCATGGTTGTCAAGCCTAATCTGGAACAGAAACTCCAAATTATGGAAAATGCCGTCCTGGTGGCGCGGGCGCTGGGGCTGGATCCGGTTAAAGTGGCCGTGTCCGGAGCGGTCGATAAAGTTTATGATAATATTCCCGAAACAACCTCATGCCGGACATTTCTGGCCCATGTGCCGGCGCTGGATCTCGAAAATGTCCTGGTCCAGGGGCCGCTTACGCTTGATGCCGCAACCTCGGAAGAAATCGCCGCTCTCAAAGATATCGACGGGCCGGTGGTCGGTGATGCCGACATATATCTGGTTGACTCGATCGAGGAGTGCAACATTATCTCCAAAGCATTGATTAATTTCGCTGACACCGTTTTCGCCGGCGTGATTGTCGGCGCCCGAGTGCCGGTCAGTTTGGTTTCAAGAACCGATACCGTGAAGAATAAAAAGACCTCGGTGGCGCTGGCCTGTCTGGTTTCGGAATATTACAGGATGATCGGGCTGGCGGGAGGTACCCGATGATTACTTCCTTTGCGGAACTGGCCGAAAAAACCCGCGCCAAAATCGCCGATAAGGGCATTCCTTCCATGGGAGTAATCTTCCCGCGCGGCGGCAAATGTCTCGAGGCGATCGTGCAGGCGGTCGGCGGCGGTTATGTCAAGCCAGTGCTTTTCGGCCCGAAGGCCGAAATAGAGAAAGCTGCCTTGATGCAAAATGTCGATGTCGGCGGCCTCGATATATTCGATACCGCCACCATAAACGGGGCCCTGGTCAAGACCATCGAAGCGGTCTCGGCCGGCGATATACAGTTTATTCTCAAAGGCAGTATCAGTTCCCGGGATTTCGTGGATATGCTGCTTCTTCCTGAAACCGGATTCGTCAAAAAGGGGCAGGTGCTTTCTCATGTCGGCGTGATTCAGGCCCCCAAATACCGCAAGCTGATGTTCGTTACCGACGCGGCCGTCAATTCGGTATCGAACGCCGATATCAAAATTGCCATCACGCGCAATGCCGCAGTTCTGGCCAAAAAACTCGGCATCCAGATGCCCAAAGCGGCGCTGCTGGCCGCGGTCGAGTCGATCTATCCGGCGGTGCCGGTGACTATGGAAGAAGCGGCCATCGCCAAGATGTCCGACCGGGGGCAAATCAGCGATGTTATCATCGACGGCCCTCTCTCATTCGATGTTGCTATCGATGCCGAAGTGGCCAAATCCAAGGGCATCACCAACTCGAGAGTGGCCGGCGATACAGATATCTTTGTCAATCCGAGTCTGGAGACGGCCAACGGGTTGTACAAAGCAATGGTGATGTATGCCAACGGCGAGGCGGCCGGAATTATTATGGGCGGCCCGGTCCCGATTGCGTCAACTTTCACGGTTGACCCGGTCAAGAACATCATCAACTCGATCATCCTCGGCGCATATATTAGTTGAAATGTAGTCCGGCAATTCAAAATTTACCGCGCCGTTACCGTCAATAAATACCTATTGCATCCATGCCCATATGGGATTATATTGTCAGGGTTGAAGTGTGGGGCATTTGCTTCATAAAATTCCATAGAATTAAAATGAGTCAGGTCTATAATATATTTTACTTATCGACAGGAGGCAAAAATCATGAGACAAGTACTATTGGCACTTGCGGGCATAATCATTTTGATCATGCCGGCGATATCATTTGCGGGGGACTGCGGGGATGTCAACAACTCCGGCTCCATCAACATTCTCGATGTAACTTATCTGATCAATTACATCTACAAGGGCGGCCCGGCGCCGGACTGCGGATGCGAGAGTGTTATGGATATAGACGGCAATATGTACAGTACGATTCAAATCGGAAGTCAGTGCTGGATGGCGGAAAATCTGAAAGTAACCCATTATCGTAACGGCGATCCTATTCCCAACGTCATCAGCGATTACATCTGGTTCGAGCTTACCACCGGAGCCTATTGCAATTATAATAACGATGAAGGCAATGTGGATGTTTATGGCCGGTTGTATAACTGGCATGCCGTCGTTGACGGCCGAAACATTGCGCCGGAGGGATGGCATGTGCCCAGTGATGCCGAGTGGCAGGCATTGGTTGATTATCTTGGCGGGGATGCTGTCGCCGGCGGGGAAATGAAAGAAGCCGGGACGACGCATTGGCTCAGTCCCAATACCGGCGCGACTAATGCAAGCGGCTTTACGGGACTTCCGGCCGGGCGTCGCGACCTCGATGGTTACTTCCTTAATCTGGGCGGCATCGGTTATTTCTGGTCCACTACGGAAGCGCCGGCTAACCATGTCTGGTACAGAAACCTGCACTACTTCCTTGCCAGCGTCACCCATGGAGATTACGCCAAGGTGGGCGGGTTTTCCATTCGCTGTGTCAAGGATTAGTTGACAAATTGCCCGGTGAGATTTTGATTGGTCAGGAGCCCGCCCCGGCGGATGCTCCTGACATTTTTTAAGAGAGGTCTTGAAGATGTCAGGAATGCCCTTCTTTCATCGGGGTTAGTGACAAGACTACTAATCAACCTCCATTGCTTCGAAAATCGGAACCATCGTAAAAAAACCACTTGCCTCAAAACCTGATCGGATTATATTACAATAGTCTGCATGTAAGGTTATGGTTTTTATTGAAATTTTCACAATTACCCTGGAGGTACATCATGGGCCGTGCGTCAGTGGTTCTTTTGAGCATTATCATTTTAATCATGCCTTCAGTATCTTTTTCCGGCGACTGCGGAGATGTCAACAACTCCGGTACGATTAACATTCTGGATGCAACCTATCTCATCAGTTATCTATATAAAGGCGGTCCGGAGCCGGATTGCGGAACGACGTTTAGCGGGATCTGCGGTGATGCCAACAACTCCGGCGCCGTCAACATCCTGGATGTAACCTATCTGATCAGTTATCTCTATAAGAGTGGTCCGGCGCCGGACTGTGGAACAGTCACTGACATTGACGGCAACGTATATCAAACGATAAAAATCGGTGATCAAGTGTGGATGGCGGAAAATCTTAAGGTAACCCATTATCGCAATGGCGATTCCATCCCTAATGTGACCAATAATAACACCTGGGCATATCTCAATACTGGGGCTTATTGTGAATATAGTAACAATATAGCCAATGTCGCTGTTTATGGTCGGCTGTACAACTGGTACGCGGTAGCTGACGATCGCAATTTAGCTCCCGCGGACTGGCATGTGGCGAGTAAAGCCGAGTGGCAAACATTGATTGATTATCTTGGCGGCGATGATGTGGCAGGCGGGAAATTGAAAGAAGCAGGAACCACGCATTGGGTCAGCCCCAACACCGGCGCTACAAATGAAAGTGGTTTTACCGCACTTCCGGGCGGTTACCGTAATCCTTTAGGCAGCTTCACCTATTTGGGCAGCCATGCACTTTTTTGGACTTCCTCGCCGTACAATACTACTGCCGCGTTGGGACGAAGTATGAATAACCTAGATTCAGCCATCTACCAAACATACTTCAACAATCCACTTGGCAGATCCGTTCGCTGTATCAAGGATTAATTAAGTTTTGGTAGATAGGGTTTTCGACGAGTCCCAGGCGAATGAGAAACCCGACATCCATTTATCTTTAGAAATCCCCGCCTGCCTGGCCGGAACTGTCAAAAAATGTCAATTATTCCACGTTCGTTCATTATTCCTTGACAGATTAAAAACTTCTGAATATATTTTACGTATCAGAGTATATATATCAGTCTAAGGCTTTTTTCTAAATATTAAATACCGGAGGTAAAGTATGTCCAGGACCATCTTGACCTTTGCCGCCCTGGGGCTTCTGCTGCTGGCCGGATGCAGCGATAACAGCACAACCGGCAGTAATACCGAGCCAACCGCAACCGGCGACATTATGCCGCTGGCCGTCGGTAATATCTGGAGCGGAACTTTGAGTACATATTATACCGGCGGCTCAGCCATCGACACCTTAATGTATTACATCACGAATGATACGGTCGTCAATGGCGAGACTTTTTATCTTATGAATCTTAAGAGATCGGGAAGCCATATTCCATTCGCGTGGCTCACCCTTCGCGATGACGGACTCTATATCGCCGAGTGCAAGAATGCTCCGTCGATGGGCGCCTGTGAATTGTTCTTTAAACATCCCATGACGGTGGGGGATATTTATACCACCGATCTTGGGCATGATGGTGTCGTCGATACGATGTATCTGGCATCGGCCGACGAGAAAATCACCCTTAAAAATAAGGCGCATTATTGCTGTTGTTACTACAGGTCATGCCAGGGTAATCAATACAGCTACTTTATTTCTCCCGGAGTCGGATTTGTCCAGACCGTGGAGTTTACCGGATACACCTACGTTGTGTGGACCCTCGATACGGTTATCCTCGCCAATCAGTAATAATCTTTCAGGCGGGGTCGTCAGTGACCCCGCCTGCATTTTTTCGCAATATCATAAAGCTTTCGATTTTCCCCTTTAAAGCTATTCTAATAAGCAAATTATTATTAGAGAACGACTTAGCCATGTGGATAAGCTGTCGAAAAACGCCAAAACCGGCCTGATCTAATGCCACAGACGCCTGTAATACCGCAAACTGGCCAGAAACAGCCCGAGGCCGATGGCCATATACAGCGGCGCCAGGTAAATTTTGGCAATGGGAAGATGCCGCAACGTGTAGCCCATCAGCATCATAATAATCACGATAAAATATGACCGAGTGTTCTGGAAAGCAAAAACACAGACCTTCGCTTTCCCCGGCGACTGGGCATAGATTCGGGTCAGATTCATCGTAGCCAGTTTCGAGAAGCCGAAATGATATATGGCTGTCCCGGCCAGCACGCCGACGGCCAGGGCCAGCGCAATCCGTCCGCCCGACCCGGTCAGCCAGTAGGTCGCGGCCGTCATCAAGCCCAGACCGACCATCGACCAGACGACCCCGGCCAGCAAAACCAGCACTTCTCTTTTAGCGGCAGGTGTATTCATAATTGCAAGATGATACGAAAAACGTCTCTGTCAAGATGGAATTGTCTGAC
The DNA here is from genome assembly GCA_002838945.1 of candidate division Zixibacteria bacterium HGW-Zixibacteria-1. Classification (NCBI taxonomy): domain Bacteria; kingdom Pseudomonadati; phylum Candidatus Zixiibacteriota; species candidate division Zixibacteria bacterium HGW-Zixibacteria-1. Next base: position 9,141 of record PGXB01000054.1, on the reverse strand, counting down.
GCACATAAAAAAGGCGGGCTGTAAACCCGCCTTTATAAATTCAATCGAAGATTTCTCTACTTCATCACGTGCATCATCGTGAAAACGTAGTTGCTGGCCAGGTCATGAATCGTCTGTGACTTGGTCGAGGCCCCGTGACCCGCCTTGGTCTCTTCATAATACCAGACCGGTTTGCCCAGTTTCCCCAGAACATAGGCGAATCGGCGCGGATCCGATGGCGGCACGCGCGGATCATTGTACCCGCCGGTAACCAGCATCGGCTTAGTTACGTTCTCGGCAAAGTACAGCGGCGCCAGACGGCGGTTCAATTCGCCGCCGGCCGGGCCGTACTCTTTTTCCCAGTAGGGCATAAAGGCAGGATGAGAATTTATCATGGTATGATCCGGGTCGGAAACACCGACTTCCGAAACCACGCAGGCAAATTTCTCCGGGCAATGGGTCGCCAGCCAGTTGACCGTGTAGCCGCCGTAAGAAGCGCCCCAGATGGCGATCTTTTCAGGTTTCGACCAGCCCTCGTTGATCAGGTAATCGATGGCCGATTCGTCATCTTTCAGGGCGTTGAAACGCCCTTCCATATTGTCGGCCAGTTCATAAGCCGGGCCGTAGCCGGAGGAACCGCGCACATTCGGACGCATGAAAATAAATCCCTTGCTCAGGGCAAAGGCCATATTGCGCTGAAAATACGGGCGGGTCTGGCTGGCCGGGCCGCCATGATAATCGATGATGGCCGGATTGCTGCCGTCCTTTTTGGCATTCTGCGGAATATAGATGAAGGCTGGAATTTCGGTGCCGTCGGCCGATGATTTATAATGAATCAAATCTACTTTGACTTTGGAGAAATCGAACCCGAATGTCGAGACTTTCCCGATCTGTTTGAGCTTGTTCTCACCCATCTTGAACAGATATGCGGTGGGCGCGACGGTCGGCGATGAAAAGTCAAAGACAACCGCGCCCGAATCATTGGAACTGACCGCGCTGATAATACCGATCTCGGCCTTGGGCATCGGGACGATGGCGCCTTTCATGTCAAAACAGGCCAGTTCCGAGTAGCCGTCGGTGTTCAGCCGGACATAAGCGATGTCTTTTTTCCGGTCAAGGCCGGCGCCGTCGATTTCCTTCTTGGGATCGTACACCACCTGGAATTCGTTTGGTTTGGCCGGATCGACCAGGCAGTATTTCAAAAACTCATCTTCATTGGATTTTATCGAGGTCAGGGTCAGGATTTTACCGTCTTTGGTGAAGGTGGCATCATTGAACATGGCGGTATCGGAGATAATCGTAATTTTGTTAGTGGCGAGATCATAAACGCCCAATTGATGTTCGAATCCGGAATACTGGCGGATAATCGGCATTTTCCCTTTGTAATAATCGGTCGGGAAGAAAATGCCCGGCTCGGTGTAGAGCGTATCCAGAATACCGGTTGACAGCGTGTATTTGGCGATATTGAAGGTCCGCCGGTCATAGGTGACAACATAGAATTGATCCGGGTTGTCTTCATCCCAGGTCGGCCCATAGTAGCTCAGCGTGCGGCTGACCAGAAGCGGCCGGAACTCGCCGTTGCGGCCAAAATACCAGAGGTCGTGCCATTCGTCACCGTACTGATACACATCGACAATAATAAAATCGCCTGACGGATGCACCGAAAAACCGCTGATAGTGTAACCTTCTTCGGACCAGCTGTTGGGTGTTATCTGAATCGGCCAGCCCATCGGCTTGTCCATATAAAACAGCGCGGCATCCTCGCCGGTGAGGCGCATCGTGAAATAAATCCGGCCGGTATTGTCAATCTGTGGACTGGTGATCAGGTCGATACCAAGCAGGAACGACAGGTCGCGCACGGTCGGCTCCCAGTGCTTGGAAGTCTCCAGCATCTGTGTAGTAACGGCATTATTGCTGTCGATAAAGGCCATAATTTTGGCCGTATCGGTCAGCACCCAGGGATCGATACCCTTGAGGATTCCTTCGACCTTGCCCGAATCCTGGGCGCCTGCTGAGAATACAAAGACAAACAGCAGGAGAATAGAAACGATAGATTTTTGTAACATCAGTTCCTCCATGACGGTGATATATAATTATTGGTCGTCTTCAAAATAATAAGACCGGAAAAATTCCGCAAGGTTTCCATGTTAATCAATTTTACGAACGCTTGAGCAGATTTTAATGAAAAATCTTTATCCGTTCAATTAATAATAGTGAAATAGCTATAAGATAGAATGATATTGTGCCCGGTATTTCACTTTTTCGGCTTCAGAATCACCGCCCGGCCGGTGTGACCGTCAATTAAGGCCTTGATCGGGTTTTCCAGACGAATATGCCGAATATGTTCAGTTTTATCTGCAATCGCTTGCGACGTAATCCAGTCCCAATTAATGAAATTCTTCTCATTGGTCCGGTTGACCGTCAAATAACCGATCTGAAAGGCTATCAGGTTCTGGAAAAAGTGGGTCCCAAACGACGGCGTTACCGTGAAATCACCGTAAGCCGCCTCGATAATGATCTGCGCCGACGAAATCTGGTCCCAGGTGGTCGGAATACCCAGCCAGCGGTCGGCGGTTCCCCATCGACCCGGGCCGATCAGCAGGTATGACCGGTTTTCCATTTTGAACTGATCGTTGAAGCGCCCCACTTCGGCCGCCATCTGAGGCATTTTGGACCGGTCAAAATTATCCGGACTGACATAGATAATATCTTTAATACTGTTTATGCGGCCGTTACTCAGGGCCTGGTTGCTCTTGCAGATAATTTTGCCGTTGTCGAATTTATCCAGCGTAACCCCCTCCAGAACCATCTCGGTCGCCATCGGGCGTATCTGCAGAAACCCGAAATCATGCGGTTTGCCCGGTTCGGAACTTAATTCGGCCGCAAACTCGATCTCGACCGGGATATTCATCCCGGATGACCCCAGTTGAAGCAGGAACCTGACGATTTCATCGAGCGGGAAAATTTTGGTTTTAAGAATCGGGGCAAACGTGATCAGCTTGATACCCGGGCGGTTGACCCCTTCATAAATGCGATCATTGTCGGGTGAAAAAGTAGAGCCGACATACTGCAGGCTCCCATCATCCATCGCCTGTTCCTTGCGCAGTTTGATTAAACCGGCTTCCGCGCCGGGCGCCGGGTGAACCAGCGGATCACTCATATCGACCGCAAAAAACTCCTGCTGTGAGTTGTCGAGGAAATCTTTCACCGATGAAAACTGCGGCAGATTTTGAGGGTTACTGGGCGAGAAATATAGGCAGTTACCGCCCTCGACTATGGTCTTTCCCAGACCGAGCGCCGCATAAACAACCCCTTCTTTCGGCTTGATATTGCCGATCGGATAAAAATTGTATGATCTTGCGATTCCGGATATAACGGGGTAGAAGCGGTCGTTTCTTCGGCTGCCGACCACCTTCTGAAGGATGACCGCCATTTTTTCCTCTTCGACCCGATTACCGGTGGCCTCGATGTATTTTTTCGATTTTCGCGCGAAGATTGAAGCATAGATGTACTTAATCGCCTCTTCCAGTCTCTCCATCCGGACTTTTTTGCCGGGGTGGCAGTTGGGCAGCATGTGCGTATCGAAAATACCCGCGAACGGCTGATAGTGCGAATCCTCGAGCAATGATGATGACCTTACGGCCAGCGGATATTTAATTATCTCCATATATGCGCCCAGGTCGGCGCGGATATCTTTTGGAAGCGAGGCCTTTTGAAAAGCGGCCGCGATTTCTTTATCGCTGTGCTCCCCCAGCGCATATTCCAGAAGATTATTGTTCTCCAGAAAGCGATCGAAAACCGATGTCCCCAGAATGGCCGATGGCGGCACATTGATTCTGACACCCTCAAAGCTGTCATATACATTGTACCGGCGCATCAAACGGCTGATAAATGCCAGGCCGCGCCCTTTGCCCCCCAGCGAGCCCTCGCCGATGCGGACAAAGTCGCTCTGGAGATCAAACTGCTTTCGCGAAAAATCAGTAACAATGCCAAGCTGCTTTTCATGCCGGAAACTTTTGAATGTCTCCATCAGGTAGGCTCGCACCGCCGCGGCATTCTTGAACTCCGATACTTTTCTGGAGCGAAGGCGGTTGGCCAGGTCGAATTCGGTTCGGGCCATGAGCCAGTTGGAGAAATGATTACGGCTGGCATGAAAAATAAGTGACTCCTCCGGGACGTCCTTCAAACACTGCTCCATGGAATGAAAATCTTCCGCCCGGGCCACTTCGGAGCCGCCGGGCATTCTGAACACAAAATCACCGAATCCGAAATTCTGCCGGATAAAATGCCGTAATTCCGTCAGAAGCGCCGGGGTTCTTTTATGTAGAAAAGCGACATTCTCCGCCGCGGCTTCCTCGACATAGCGGAGATTTGATGACTGCAGCAATATAGGCAAATCGGGCATCTGTTTCTTGACCTTGCGCGCCAGCTTCAAACCGGCCAGATCATCGGGCTGCCCGCTTTTTGAAAATTTTATATCAGAGATAATCCCCAGGAGATACTGATTATATTTCTGATACAGTTCCCAGCCCTGCTCGTATGAGTCAGCCAGAAGAATTTTGGGGCGGGCCCTCATCCTGAGAAGCTTGTGCGACAGGTTCAAGCCGTCGGCCATCAAGGCCTGTGTCTGCCGCATGATCACGCCGTAGAGAAGCGGCAGATATGATGAGTAAAACCTGATCGAATCTTCGATCAAAATAATCACCCTGACGCCGACCAGCCGCGTATCGTAATCGACATTGATCTTGTCTTCGATATATTTGACGATGGCCAGCAGGATATTGGCCTCACCGCTCCAGAAAAAGGGTTTGTCAACCGCCTTCGAGAAATCGGGATGATAGCTGATATTCAATTCGCGCGGATGAAAAGCCAGGAGGACCACCGGGATGTCGGGGATGATTTCCTTGGCCTTCTGACCAAATGCGACAATATCCATATCGCCCAGTTTGCGGAAGACCATGATCAGGTCAAAATTGCGCTCGGCCAGCAGTTGCAGGGCCTCATCCCCGGAAGAAACTCTTTTGATTTGCGGCGCAAATGAGAGATTCAGCTCGATATACTCATTGAATATCAACTGCGCGATATGCCCGTCTTCCTCAAGTGTAAATGAATCATACATGCTGGAGACCAGCAGGATATCCTTGACCTTGAATTGCATCAGGGAATCAAACCGGGCGAAACCGGATTCGTAATCCTTAAGGTCTATATTGAGCTTGGCCATTTTTCGAAATACCTCTAAATTTCTGTATCTCCAGATATACGCAGCGCCGGTGACGATTCAAAAGGGGGTGCTTCAATTTAAAACGAGACGGCAGGACAGTATCGCATGTCCCGCCATCTCAATATGATAGACGTCAATAATAGCTTAAACAACGCCCTGGTCGAGCATCGAATCGGCCACCTTGACAAAGCCCGCGATATTGGCGCCCATGACATAGTTGCCCGGATCGCCGTATTTCTCGGATGTTTCCTTGCAGGCTGTGTGAATCGAGACCATGATGCCGTGAAGGCGCTTGTCAACTTCCTCACGGGTCCATGACAGACGCATGCTGTTCTGAGACATCTCCAGACCGGAAACCGCCACGCCACCGGCGTTGGCCGCTTTGCCCGGACCATAGAGAATCTTGCTCTGTACGAACAGATCGACCGCGTCCGGCGTACTGGGCATATTGGCGCCCTCGGCCACGCAGATACAGCCGTTCTTCAGAAGTGTCTCGGCGTCTTTGCCGTCCAGCTCGTTCTGGGTCGCGCAGGGAAGAGCCACATCGACGGGAACATTCCAGACACCCAGGCCTTCGTGGTATTTGGCCGACGGGAACTTCTGGGCATATTCTTTAATCCGGCCGCGTCTGACATTCTTCAACTCGAAGACAAATTTGAGTTTTTCCAAATTGATACCGGCCTCATCGACAATAAATCCGCCGGAATCAGACAGTGTTACAACCTTGCCCCCCAGTTCAATAACTTTTTCAGTGGCATACTGAGCAACATTGCCCGATCCGGAAATGGAGACTTTTTTACCCTTGAAGGAATCGCCCTTGGTCTTGAGCGCTTCCTTGGCAAAATAAACCGTGCCGTAACCGGTCGCTTCCGGACGAATCAGACTTCCGCCCCAGTTGATGCCTTTTCCGGTCAGGACGCCTTCAAAAGCATCGCGGATACGCTTGTACTGCCCGAACAGGAAGCCGATCTCGCGGCCGCCGACACCGATATCACCGGCCGGAACATCGGTGTTGGGGCCGATATGGCGATAAAGTTCGGTCATAAAGCTCTGGCAGAAGTGCATCACTTCGTTGTCGGATTTTCCCTTGGGATCAAAATCGGAACCACCCTTGCCGCCTCCCATGGGAAGCGTCGTCAGGGAATTTTTGAAAACCTGTTCGAAACCAAGGAATTTCAGGATTCCCAGGTTGACGCTGGGATGAAAACGAAGACCGCCCTTGTACGGGCCGATGGCACTGTTAAACTCGACTCGAAATCCACGGTTAACCTGGACCTTGCCGGCATCATCAACCCAGGGGACCCGGAACATGATAACACGTTCAGGCTCGACAACCCGTTCCACGATCTTGCTTTCCACATATTCGGGATGCTTTTCGAGAACGGGTCCAAGAGATTCCAAAACCTCATGGACAGCCTGATGGAATTCCGGTTCCGCAGGGTTTTTGGCCTTGACCATGGCCATCACGGACTCAAGATACTGGTTCATTTCAACTCCTTGCTAAAAAATATGAATTCACCAGTTTGTGAAAATATTAACAAACATTGCAAAATTAGCCCAAAATGGCCGTGATGTCAATAGCTTTTGGCCGGAAATCGGCAAAAAAAGCCGGCTTCCGACGTATTTTTTTGCCTCTTCTTTCACATAAATAAAAACGGCGATTTTTATTATTGACTTTTAACGCGGTAACCATATTTTGCCATTTCTCTACATAAATATAAAGAAGGCAGCGATTGATTTTCAAATCAGCAAAGCTCTTTATTTTCAAAAATAGACATCAATACAAGGAGGGAGTCATGTGTAAAAGTCTTTCTATTTTCAATCTTTTGGCCGGTAAGGTTTTGTTGCCGCTGTTTTGTCTTATGATAATTATTCCTGCCGCCGCCCGCGCCTCGGAACCACCTGTTCGCATTGCCGTTCTGGGCGACCGCTACAGCGGTGAAGACAAGGGCGTTTTTGGGAAAATCGTCCGGGAAATTGATTTGCTCCAGCCAGATCTGGTTCTCCATGTCGGGGATATCATCGACAGCTGGGGCGACAGCCTCGAAATTATCGGCCAGTGGAACGGGCTCGACTCGGTGATTGCGCCGCTTGATGTACCGCTCTATGGCCCGCCCGGCAATAATGATATCTGGGATAATATATCGGAAAAAATATATGTCGCGCGCTACGGCAGCGCCTATGGCTCGACTGATTTCGATGGAATTCATATTGTTATGCTCGATAACAGCCGCTGGGAAAATGAAGATTTCCCCGCCGAGCAGCTTGAATGGCTGGAAGCTGATCTCGAAAAAAATCAAAACGCCAGATATACTTTCGTGCTGATGCATAAGCCGTTCTGGTATGCCGCTCTGGGGGAGGGCAAGACAGATCCGTTCCATGATATTTTTGTCAAATATGGTGTCGATGCCGTTTTTAGCGGGCATTATCATGAATACTTCTCCGGCACTTATGACGGTATTAAATATACCGGTGTCGGAAGTTCCGGCGGCGGAGCGGATACTTCGCCCAATGGCCTGAAATATCATTTCCTCTGGGTTACGGTTGATGATAAAGACATCAATATTGCCACGATTAAAAAAGACGCCGTCCTGCCGTGGGATAATATCACCGCCGCCGAGCGCCTTGTTTTCAGGCCACTTCGGCAAACCGGTCTGACTTTTGTCAATCAGGCCATCGTGGCCGAGGATATGACCATCCCCGAAACCAGAATCGGCCTGCAAATAAATAATTCCGTCAATCCGATGGCTATCAATGATACTTTGCGGTGGAATGTTCCCGAAGGGTGGTCGGTCGAACCGGCTGTCATGCCTTTGGTGGTAGCGCCGAAAGCGATTGATATGGTCTATTTCACCATCGCCGGAAGCGGCTCGCTCTTTCCGGTGCCGTCGGTCTCGGCCAAACTGGACTATGCCGCAAACAAAAAGGTGGCCGTCGCAAAAAATCTCGGCACGGCCCGGATAGCGGTCTGCAATCCGGTCGAAAAGAAAGTCAAAATAGATGGTGACCTGAGCGAAAAATGCTGGCAAAACGCCGAGACCAGATTCTTTGCGCCGGATGGCGGCAAACCGGCAGCCGAGCCGGTCGAATTCTATTTCGCCTATGACAAAAACAATCTTTTCCTGGCCGCAAAATGTTCCGAGAGCATGATGGATTCGCTGCGGGCCAAAGCCGCCGAACATGACGGCGCCGTGCACCGTGATGATTGTGTCGGCTATTTTATCGCCCCCGACTATGCGCTCGATACTTTCTACCAGATATATTTCAACCCGGCCGGGATTGCTTACGATGTTAAATACTGGATGAATAATGACGGCTATCTCGACGGCTCCCTCGAGTGGAACGGCCAGTATGAAGTTAAGTCGGCCAAAAACGCCGACTCATGGACGATCGAGATCAAAATGCCTTTGAAGCAGTTTGGGGTGCAACTGGAGCAGGGGAAGAAGATGCATGTTAACTTTCGCCGCAAACAGCTGCGGCTGGGCAACGCCGACTGGATCACCCCGATCGAATACGACCCGAACTACTACGGCCAGTTGATAATGAGGTAGTGGACTGATCCTAATATGACGTCTGAATTCTTGTAGGGCAGGATCCGAAATTCCGTCTTCGGCGGAATGAGCGATCCTGCCTGTTTTATTTCACGCGCGAATAGGCAGGGTTACTTATTTTTGTGCTGTCAGGTGCAGAGACCTGACAGCACATTGGGTGTCTTTCCGGAAAAATAACTTATGCGGTTTACCCATAGTGGTGTCGGGTCTCCGAACCCGACACCGCATAATAATTATGTACACAAATAGGCAGGATCCCTGGCCCCCCGATTTCTATCGGGGGCCTGCGGATCCTGCCCTTGTATCTTATTCTCAAAGGAATTGATATATTAAAGCGGACCGGGATGAAACTGTTCCTTCCCTCAGGTTTTTAAGCCTGTCTAGTAGATT